>JBGCFJ010000081.1:0-3704 GCA_045106885.1 Saprospiraceae bacterium | reverse complement strand
TTAATCTAGTCATGCCTGCCACGGGAAAGGACTATTTTTGCACGAAATTGGTATCGGTTGTGCCAAGTAATCCACAGCGAAATTTACCGATGATTGTAGGAACGGTTGTGTTGAGTAAAATGGAAACAGGGGAAACGGTTGCCTTACTAGATGCTCCAATGATTACTGCTTTGCGAACCGCTGCCGTTGGGGCATTGGGCTTAGAAGTAATTTCTCCAGAAGGGACGAATAAAATTGGCATGATTGGTTTAGGACTTCAAGGAATTTGGCAAACCATTTTTGCTTGTGCTGTTCGAGACATTAAGCAAGTTTATTGCCATACAAGAACAAAAGCGAGATTTGAAGTTTACAAAAAGCAGGTAGTAGAAAAATGCCCCCATTTAGAGATTATTTGGTGTGAAAATAATGAGGAAGTAGTGCAAAAATCCCAAGTGATTTATGCCTGTACAACGTCTCCTAAGCCTATCTTTTCAGAAGACAAAGCATTAGTCCAAAACAAGCGTTTTATTAGCGTTGGTTCTTTTCAAAAAGAGACCCAAGAATTACCTAATTCCGTCTATGAAACAGCAGATGTTTTAATCATTGATTCGGAAGCAGCAAAAGAAGAAGTTGGAGATGTAATTAATGCATTAGACAATGGATTTTTTATAGCCGATGAAGTCTTTACGATAGGAAAACTCTTTACAGGAGAAAGAACTGTTGAACCTGGACAAACGATGGTCTATAAATCTGTTGGGATGGCGGCTTTTGATTTAGCTTTGGCATCGGCAGTTTATGAGCAAGTAATAGCCATAGATAATATTGAAAAATAGAATAAACTGGTAGTAAAGCCTTCAGGCTTTCCTGTGCCCGACCTTTAGGTCGGAAATGTGTAGGGAGTCTCTAGATAAAAACAGGCCTAAAGGCCTTTGACGGGAAAGCCTGAAGGCTTTACTACCAGCTAAACTAATAAAATGAATAAACTATTCAAAAATTTCAATTTCCAGCCACCCACTAATTGGACGAAAATTAGGACCATAGACATGCATACAGGCGGAGAACCCTTACGGATTCCAATTGCAGGTTTACCAAAAATGGAAGGAAATTCTGTTTTAGAAAAGCGTCAGTTTTTTAAGGATAACTACGATTATATTCGGACAGGATTGATGTTTGAACCTCGTGGACATGCTGATATGTACGGCGCACTTATCTCTGAACCAAGTTCTCCTGATGCTGATTTTGATGTCTTGTTCATTCATAATGAAGGCTATTCAACGATGTGCGGTCATGCGGTATTGGCATTGACGAAATTTGCTTTTGAGACCAATTTATTACCACATAAAACAGATAATAAATTGACCTTAAATGTGCCATGTGGGACGGTTTATGCCGAGGCAAAAATTGAAGATGGAATAGTGGTAGAAAGCACTTTTGAAAATGTACCGTCTTATCTTCATCTGAAAGACCAAACAGTAGAAGTTGAGGGGATTGGGAAAGTGAAATTCGATGTAGCTTTCGGTGGTGCTTATTATGCTTTCGTAGAAGCGGAATCCGTTGGACTAAAAATGACGCCTGCTTATTATAACCGTTTGATTGACTATGGTCGAAAAATCAAATATGCGGTGATGGATAATTTTGATATTCAACATCCAACAGAACCAGATTTGAGTTTTGTTTATGGGACGATATTTACGGGAAAACCAGAAAATTCAACCCATCATTCTCGCAACGTTTGCATATTTGCAGAAGGAGAAGTAGACAGGTCAGCTACAGGGTCGGGCGTAAGTGCCAGAGCAGGATTGCATTTTTCTAAAGGTGAATTACTCTTACATCAACCCATTACCATAGAAAGTATTTTGGGAAGCACCATGACGGTGGAAGCCATTAAAAAGACCGATTTTCATGGTTATGAAGCCGTTATTCCAAAGGTAACAGGGACAGCTAACTTTGTTGGACAAAACGAATTTTGGTTTGACCCAACTGACCCTTATCGAAAGGGGTTCATTTTTAGGTAATTTAATTTATAGATGACAGAAGTCAGACCGTTTATTACATAAACTGTCAGAAGTCAGAGTTAAGACGTAGAAAACACGGTAAATCTGACTTCAGACAGAAAATTTTAATTTTCGGTCTGACTTTTGACATCTAAAGAAAAAATAAATGGAAAATATAATAGTTATAGGCGGCGGATTAATGGGGACTTCCGTAACGTGGAAATTAGCAGAACAAGGCGAAAAAGTACTGCTATTAGAGCAACAAGGGAAAGATTATGACAATGGTTCTAGTTATGGAGCGGCTAGAATATCTAGAAGTTTAGGACCGAAAAAAGATGTTTTTTCTTTTGTGCATAACAGGACGGTAAAGGAAGTAGAAAAGCTCATTCATTTTTTAAACAAAGAGAAAATTGGTGGAAAACACCAGATGGAAGACATTTATAGTACCT
The DNA here is from genome assembly GCA_045106885.1 of Saprospiraceae bacterium. Classification (GTDB taxonomy): domain Bacteria; phylum Bacteroidota; class Bacteroidia; order Chitinophagales; family Saprospiraceae; genus JAFMDF01. The sequence goes on along the minus strand of JBGCFJ010000081.1, from coordinate 1,282 downwards.
CGCCTGTCTCGTATTTGTTCAAAAAGGAACAATATGAGCAAATCAATCAATTTAGATACAAGAAACAGCGGTATGATTACAAGCGAGGGTCAGGGAGTTCTGCTTTTAGAAAGTTTGGCGTTACCTTAAAACCTGACGAAGTGTTGGTGAGAGAATACAGAAAACACTCAGGGACGATTAATCCAGGCGGACTTATTCAAAAACTTCGATTGGGGATTGCTGAAAAAGGAGGGAATATTAAATTTAACACCAAGGTCGTTAGTTTAATCAAAAAAGAAGGCGTTTTTGAAGTGACTATTTTAAATACCAAAACAAATAAAACGAAAACGATTTCGGCGAAGAAAGTAGTTGTAGCTGCGGGGCCTTATACGGTTAGCGTATTGAAGCAATTTGCGCCTTATTTTAATAGAATTATTACGCCGAAAAGAGTATTATTAGCTTATTATAAAATAGCGGATAAACGCTTTGAAGAATTCTCGGAGATAGAGAAAAAGAGCATTTTTGCCGCACAACCTATGTTTTCTCAAATTGGAAAAGAATATTTTTCTATGATAGAAAAGTTGGAGGAAGACGGTGCGCCTATCATTAAAGCAGGTTTTCATAAAGTTCGTAGAAACATCTTAGATTTAGACAAAGTTTGGGATTTGGCCCCACGTAAAAAAGAGATAAAAAAGATAAAAAAGCAATTCAGAAAGTATTTTGAAATGCTGGAAATCTTTTTGAAAAAGAAGGAAATTGAATTGGTGGATGCTTATAATTGTGTTTACTCTGAAACGAGGACACATGTACCTTTGGTCACGCATATTAAGAATAAATATGGTTCATTGGATAGAGATATAGTGGTTATTGGTGGTATGTCGGGCGTAGGGGCTAAAGGATGTCTAGGTTATGGTACGATTGGGGCTAATTTGATTACAGGCAAAGAGGGAGAATCAAGTAAAATATATCGTAGGGCTATAAGAGCATTTGGTAGTCCTGGCACTCGATTACAGACTCGAAGAATTCGACGAGGGCGATTATTTTAAGTTGTTTAAGTCGATATTTGGTGGTGTACCAAAGTAGTTGATGGTGGGGCATACTTTCAAAGTATACCCCACCATCAACTTACACCTATCAACCATTTTAATAGACTACTCGATACGGGCGCAATCCCATAATTTACCTATGGTAATCCCGTAATTTCCCCATAAACAAAACGCTCATAAAAAATTGATTTTCAATTAGTTACAAGACAATTTGTTTAGTTGTTAAAAAATAATATATGGCACACTTTTTTTATAAT
>JBGCFJ010000809.1:0-2843 GCA_045106885.1 Saprospiraceae bacterium | reverse complement strand
GTGGATGTAGTGAAAAGTGAATGGTGAGCGTAACTAATTACGAATCACTATTCACTTTTTTAAAGTCGTAAAGTGATTCGTTGCTTTGCGGCTTTTGTTTTTTAATTACTTCTACTTTTAGACTTTAAATTCATCCTCTGTTTTTTTATAAAACCTGTCAATATCTCTTTTTCTAACTTTATGTCTTTGGGCCATTTGTTCATATAGTTTTTCAATTGTATTTTGATCTGAAAACATATGTGCGATAGTAATAATTCTAGCATCTCTAAGGCTCATTAACTCATATTCTGGCTTTTGCTCTTTTCTGATATTTAGTAAAAACAAACTTGCCATCATTACTAATGATTGATGGTGATGCCATCCTATCCATTTTCTAACTTGATATCCTGATAGACCTAATTCGTTTTTTGCGTCGTCAAAACATCTCTCTACCCAATATCTACTACACTGAAAATAGGCGTATTCTTCACAGGTATATTCCTCAAGGGTGCCATTGCTAAAACTGTATTTAATTTTAGGTTTTTTTTCTAAAGTAGCAGTAATAACTAACGTTCTGGTGCGTGCCATATTCTCTATTCCATCCCAATGCCAAATATTGACGGTGTGAACATTTACGAATTTCCATCCTTTGGTAGTTTTTCTAACCCTTACTTTTTTCCAATCTTTTTCTTCTAATTTTTTGCAATATTCATCTATCCTAAACCCTTGTTTGTTCGCTTTTATTTTGGTGGGTGTTGCACCTCGTTTGCTGGTTTTTTTAGGTACAGAAAAGGATGGTTCTTCTAGGTAAATTGTTTCGCTTTTATGAACATCTAAAACATAAAACAAATTCTCGGTATCCAATGCATGGGTTAATTCGGTATTGTGCCCATACAATCCATCTCCTCCAATCCAGTCAAAATCAACGCCTAACTCTATTGCGGATTTTATCATCTGGAGGGCTTTTTGAGGTTTGGTTTGAAAAACCCGCTCTTCGATAGGAATGCATGCCTTGTCACAACGTTCTGTGTCATCAACCCATTTCTGGGGCAAAAACAATCGTGTATCTATGATTGTGGTATTTCCGTCATTACACAACGAACCATAAACTGCAACCTGGCAGTTATCTACTTTGCCCGAAACTCCTGCGTACTGACGGGCGACTCCTACAGACTCTTTTCCTTTTTTTAGATGTGAACTTTCGTCAATAATATAGCCAGTAGGTTTCTTACTCTTGGCTTTGCATTCACCCATCAAAGCAGATGTTTTTAAAGCAGTCTGATTGTTTACAGCAGTGTGGTCCCACTTGGATTCACTTAAAAAATTATGGTACTGATGATAGGCTTTCTCAGGAATTTGTTCGACCATTCGTTCTATATTAGTGTGATTTTTTTCGCATTTCATTAATCCCAAAATATAGGACTTAGCTACCTCTAAATTGTCTCGTCTATAAACCTTGAAACAGTTTTTCCAATCTTGAATGAAGGACAAGTAAGATTCTTTGTAATCAGCTGTACAACAGCTATTAAAATGCAATTTTTTTTTGTCCGATAGTACTTGAGTCATTGTCAAATTCTATCAGATTATTACTCTTTAAAGATAGGGTTTATCTTGGTAAAATCATAATTAGCCTGTCCTTTTAAAGTCTAAAAGTAGAATTAAAGAGAAAAATATATGTCATCACCAAAAATATTTACTATAAAGGAGAGTCTACCTGAACTTAAAAAAATTTAAAAAAAAAGTATCTCCATGATTGGAAAAAGAGTGCATGCTTTAATTATTTTTAAACAAAATGAGCTTACTGGAATTTCTAAAAGAGAGGTTGCTCAACTTATAGGAGTCAATCATAACAGTATTCAATCATGGCGTAATCTTTATATTAGTGGAGGAATAGAACTACTTATAAAGCATTCTAAAAAAGGATACAAGCCTAGCGTTATCACCTTTGAAGAAGAAGAAGCTTTAAGAGAGCAGATGTTTAATCCAGAAAACGGGTTTGTTGGGTATGCAGAATTGTTAGCATGGTTCGATGAAAAGTTCGCAAAACAAACTAACTATAGTACATTCAAAGGGTTCGTTTATCGGAAATTCAATTCAAAAATAAAGGTAGCTCGTAAGGTTCATGTTAAGAAAGACCAGGTTAAGGTTGAGGCTTTTAAAAAAACTTCAGTAAAGAATGTGAAAATATCTACAACGAAAAAGGACGGGAATTCAAAAAAATAAACCTGTATTGTCAAGATGAAAGTAGATTTGGGATGTTTACTAGAAACGGAAAAGCTTTAACAGCAAGAGGTGTCAAGCCGACATGTGTTTTTCAGCAAGTATTCAGAGCTACATGGTTATTTGGGGCTTATTCACCATTTACAGGTGATCATTTTGAATTGGAACTATCTCATTGCAATTCTAATAATTTTCAAGTATTCTTAAATGAATTTTCAAAAGAGAGACCAGAAGAATTTAAAATAATAATTCTAGATAATGGTGCATTTCACAAAGCAAAAACTCTTGATATTCCTGAAAACATTGCACTGCTTTTTATACCTCCATATTCGCCAGAACTAAATCCTTCAGAAAAAATATGGTGGAGAATGAAAAGGGCCTTTACTGGAAAAATACACAAATCACTAGACCAAGTGAGTGCTTTTATAGAGAATGAAGTAAAAAAACTAACTAATGAAATTGTCAAGAAAACTTGTGAATTTGAATATATCGTATCTGCTCATTTTTGGACTAAAATATATTAGGCGATGGTATTACCTAAACGTTCCTTCTTCTTACAATCAATACTTATCACGGGGCTGCTTATACTCATAATCAATACCATATTAAAGATGACTTTAAACTGTTCATCTCTTTTGGCATAG
>JBGCFJ010000808.1:0-5693 GCA_045106885.1 Saprospiraceae bacterium | reverse complement strand
ATCGAATTGCTACATTAGCAGGAGTTGTACCTTGGTCATCAACTGCATTAGGCATTAAATTGCAGACAATTATCCTTACAGGAAAGCAGCTAGGCGTACTTATACCACAATTATTCCTTGTTTCAATACAGATATCGAATAGCCCTGGTATGGCATTGGTCCAATCAACAATAATCATGGTGTCACCAATAGAACTCACAATAGCTGCCCCTGTTGGAACAGTCCAATTATAAGCATCTACAGTTGGTTGCGTATTGACGTAGAAGGTATCTAAGGTTATGGAAGTACAAACGGTATCTTCCATGAATAAGGAATGAGACAACAAGATATTAAGACCTGCGGACGCAGGAGTCATTTCTTGTGTCGTAATTAGCCTTTTAGAACCAAAATTGGATTTGTTCTCTCCAAAACTTAGGGTAATACTCAGTGAAATTAAAATTAAACCAAGTAAAAGCCTTAGCTGTACCAGGGTAGCTTTCGTTATTAAAGTCATCTTTTGTACTTTCTCAAGAGCTTAAAAATGTATGGGTTATAGAGTTAACACAAATCGGGTGCATCTCAAAATGTCGCATTAAAATTAATTGAACATTAAAAGTAGCTTAGACCTCTGGTCTGAGTAGCCTTAGTATACCTACTTAGACCAGAGGTCTAAGCTACGAACGACAATTTGAGATGCGCCCCACAAATCTTACTTTGTGAGAAGATTGGATGTTAACTTCTGAAGAATATCTGAATAATGACCTTGAAAACGTCTTTTTTAGTGATAAATGACATTTTTTTAAGTATAAAATTTAAATTAAACTTATATTCTTAATTTAAATACATTTCCAAATTCATGCCATAATATCTGAAAAAAAGAGAAATAAAAAAAGGGGGAATTAATATGTTATTTTGTTGTTATGTGTGTAGCCTAAGTCTATTTTTTCAGAATATTGTATCGGGACCTTTTAATGATAGCTACTTAATTATTATTGAGTGATTTATATAGTTGATTTGTGTGCAATGTATGTAACGGAAGAGAAAAAAGACCAATCTTCAGTTAATAATATTTGTTTTTTTGTCAAAAAAACAAACATGTTTGTAAATTAATTTACAGGAAAAATGTGGTAGAACACACTGGTTTAATAATTTTATATTTTAGTTTGTTGATTTTGATAATATACGATTGGGGGCAAAAGTGAGAGAAAAATCCATATAGCGTATCACAAGACAACCTATAAAATTATTTTTTATTATTACCTAACCTGGCGAAGCCAGTACCATAGAGGTCAGAAGTCAGACCGTTATCTTCGATAACTGTCAGATGTCAGATTTGGCACTCGTCATAAGTCTGACATCTGACAGAAAATTTCAATTTTCGGTCTGACTTCTGACTTCTTGACTATCAATGCCTTAGAAGGAATTTTTGCCAAATTTGCGCCGAAAATAACTTGTAAGAGAACTAAGACAGTTAATATCATAACGCGTTCTTAGGTATTTAGAGCGTATTCAAAATTTAAAAAATTGAAATAAAATGATGCTTTGAAATTTTAAATATCTAGAGGGGTATTAAGCAAATTTTAATAAAATTTGATGACTATCTATTTGAATTATAAATTAGTATATATACTAAATAAAAAAATGGAGGGAATAGGTAGTTATAAGAAATAATTATTTCTTATATATCAATTTAATTATATTAAATCAAAATTCATGCCAAATTATTTTATTAATGTCACATTTAAGGCTATTTATTTAAGAAAGTATAAATAGGGTAAACGAAAAATCTAATGTGTAATGGGCTGCAAAAATTCAGTCTATTATAAAAACGATTTTTTTACATCAAAGAATAGACTTGTTATTCTTTAAAATTATACTTATCTGAAAATGTCTTTTTCTGCTATTTTTTACCAAATAAATAAATCAATAGCTAGGCTATTCATTAATTTTTTTGCCAAAAATATCGATAAAATCCAAATTTCATATAAGCATTTTCTAAAAGGTGATAAGTCTATTTAAAAATCACAATTACTTCCATTTACCTTTAACCATTTTTCTTTTGCTTTGTAATCAGGCATCACTGCTTTGACCAAATTCCAAAATTTAGCGGAGTGATTCATTTCTAATAAGTGGGTTAATTCATGGATGATAACATAATCAATGACTTCATCTGGAGCGAATAAAAGGCGAGTAGAAAGATTAATATTCCCTTTCGTAGAGCAACTTCCCCAATTGGAAGAATTATATTTTAGATTAACACTTTTGATATTCTTTTGAAAATGAATTTGATTTAATTCATAGACTCTTTTAGCAATTTCAGGATGAAAATGCTTGCCGATTACTCGACTTAATAAGGTTCTAATACTTTTATAAAGTGCTAGAGGATGCGTATCTTTCACTAGTTTTAAGTAGATTTTATTACCTTTAAGATTAGCACCAAAGGTTTTCCTATCTTCATAAGTAACCACTAATTCATAGCTTCGTTTTCCTACATTTACTACATCTCCTGTCTTATAAATCTTTGGAAAAAAACGCTTTTGTAAAGCTTCATTACCTTCAAATTGTTTTTCTACCCAACGAGTAAACCAACCAAATTGATTTTTTTTCTGTTTTTTATCCATCTGAATCGGCAAACGAAGAATTGCTGCTGTTTTGCCAATAGAAACACGGACGTTATTTCGATATTCTTGATATATTTTTGCTGGAATTGGTTGCCCCTTAATTTCTAAAAAAGTATTTTGTAATTTCTTCATATAAACACAATTGGTAAACTCCTTTAGGAACGCTGCATAAATAAAGTTACATTTTTAGGGTAGCTTATTTTGTGCCTAGTTTTGGTTTTGAAAACAGGAATTATGTTGATATAATGACTGTTTTCAAAGCTAAAAATAGGGTCAAAAGAAGCAGCCTGAAGTGTAAAGTTATTTTTGGAGCGTTCCTTACCTATGGTTTTAGAATAATTCAAAATTCGTATTTTAAAAAAGTATTGAAAGTGAAGGGTATATGATGCACCTTTAATGACCCTATTTTATGAAATTTTGAATTGTTTCTAAGTAGATAGTAGGTATACAGCTTAATTAAAAAAGTAATTTGGTTGTAGAATTTGAAGCTTTCAAGTTTCTCCTTTAAAGATACGGTAGTGCTACATTTGTAAGGCTATGTCTAAGTAAACCCCATAAGAAACATTGAGTTTATAAAATATTATAGCCTTACATTTATAGCACTACCAAAGATACTAAGAATAATTATAAACTTAATATGAAATTAATGAAAATTACTAAAAATCAAGATATTCTATCTTATTATTAGTAAACGGACAAAGTAAGATTAAGTTTTGTTAGGACATTGGGTATTTTATGAAAATCAAACTAAAACCTTATGATTAGAATTAGGAGCGCGCTCCTAAATTTCAAAACGGTATAAATTTCATTTTTCCTTAATTCCTTTTTATATTTATGATTTTAAAGAAGGAGTGTACAAAGTTTTGGTAGTGGTACACTTGTAAGGCTATTTCTAAGTAAACCCCATAAGAAACATTGGGTTTATAAAATATTATAGCATTACATTTATAGCACTACCAAAGTTTTTATTTTATGCTGAATTCGCTGTTTGAAACTATGATTAGTTATGTTTATAAGTTATCAAAACATAAAAAATCATAAAAATCAGCGAAATCAGTGTCAAAAAATAATCATTTTCAAGACTTCTTACAGTTCTTATTTTAAACTACACACCATTTATTGTTGAAAAACAATAATCCAAATTTACACAACTATCAATGGGACAGACGACCGTAAAAATAGAAGAAAGTTGGAGGAAGGCTTTACAATCAGAATTTGACCAGCCTTATTTTAGTGCGTTAATTCAATTCTTAAAATCAGAGAAATCTAAAGGGAAAACGATATATCCACCAGGTTCTTTGATTTTTAATGCTTTTGATACCTCTCCTTTAAGTCAACTAAAAGTAGTTATTTTAGGACAAGACCCTTACATTAAACCTAATCAGGCTATGGGCTTATCTTTTTCTGTACCTAAAGAAATACGAACACCGCCTTCTTTGAAAAACATTTATAAAGAATTAAATACAGATTTAGGCATTCCAATAGTCAATCATGGTGATTTAACTGCTTGGGCAAATCAAGGCGTTTTTCTATTAAATGCAGCGCTGACCGTGGAGGCAGGAAAATCTGGTTCCCATTTAGAAAAAGGTTGGGGACAGTTTACAGATGCAGTGATTCGTTTAATTTCTGAAAAAAGAGAACATATCGTTTTTATGTTGTGGGGTAATTTTGCGAAAGCAAAAGGCACATTAATTGATGCGAATAAACACCTTGTTTTGAAGGCGGCACACCCTTCTCCCTTAGCAAGAGGTGCTTATTTTGGCAGTAAACACTTTTCTCAAGCCAACGCTTATTTGGAAAGTAATGGATTGAGTCCAATCGACTGGACCTTATAAATAGAATGAATGGGTAAATTTTTAGAAAAAAACTCAGCGTATTCGCAAAAAGAAATAAGCGAAAAATTAGATAAACAGGGATTTGTTACTTTGCCTGCTGTTTTTTCAGAAAAGGTAATTGACACCCTTTTAAAACTAATTAAAGCATCCAAAAGTACTCAAAATAATTTTGCCATTCGACAATTCTTTGAAACGGTACCCGAAGCAAAGCAAGTTGTTTTTAATACCGCTTTTCAAGCATTTCTCAAGCAAAATATTGGCGAAAATTATTTTCTAATTAAAGCCATCTATTTTGATAAACCACCTGCTGCGAATTGGATTGTACCTTGGCATCAGGATTTAACCATTACCACTAATCAGAAAGTACTCCATGCAGGATATGCTAAATGGCGGTTGAAAAATGGGGTGCATTATGTCCATCCGCCAATCGAAATTTTAGAAAATATCGTTACCATTAGAATACATTTAGATAATTGTAGCTTAGAAAATGGCGCTTTAAGCGTTATTCCTGGCTCTCATCGTAATGGAATTGACAAAAAATTAGATTTTACCCAAGAAAAACCAGTTATTTGCGAAGTAGAAAAGGGCGGCTTACTACTAATGAAACCACTACTATTCCATGCATCAAAGAGAACAACCAATAATTTGAATCGACGGGTTATTCATTTGGAATTTGCGAATACGGAATTAATGTCTCCGCTTACTTATAGGGAAAGAATTGATGTTACGTAAATAAGAATTTACCTCCTTATACTTGGAACGCAACATAAGAATAAGGAGTGATAAAAAGAGATTAACATCTTTTCACCACAGAGGAACAGAGTACATGCAGAACATAGAGTTCTTTTGACGAGTATAGCCAATGAAGAGATGGAGCATATTTGTAGATTAGATAAACATAATGGAGGATATTATTTTAAGAATCCAGAAGCATTTGAGAGATTAACGGTAAAAGGTAGATGAGCTGGTGACGGAGGGGTGCTCCTTATAGAAAAAAGAGGTATTTACCCAATTTCTACAGACGGTATCGAAACGATGCTCCTTGATTATTCGAAAAAAAGGGGACTGTTCAAATAACTGTGTTTAGGTATTAACCGCAAAAAGATTTCAATTTATTTTTTGTGGTGACGAAGCTACGCTCCTTAAAGGAATTTTGGGTTAATTACTCCTACAGACGGGGTCAGAGCGCTGCTCTTTTAGTAAAAAATCAAGGAGCGTAGCTTCGAAACGGTCTGTAGGAATTGCTGAATGTCCATTT
>JBGCFJ010000807.1:0-20749 GCA_045106885.1 Saprospiraceae bacterium | reverse complement strand
GCAGTTGAAGTAGCAGATAAGGAAGCAGCCAAAGCAGCAAAAACAGCTTATAAGGAAGCAAATCCAGACAGTGAGGAAAGACCAACTATTGCTATGCCTTTCGATGTACAGTTAAGAGATAGTTCTACCCTAACCATTGCTAGTGAGGAAGACTTAGCAGCCTTAAAAGAAACTTGTGGTAAAAATGGTAGAGGTGGCAAAGGAAAGCATGGAGGACGAGGCGGCAAATGTTTTACACCAGTATTCCCTATTACCATTAATTTTCCTGATGGCACTACTACAACTGTAGCAGATAAAGCGGAAGCTAAAGCAGCTAAGAACGCTTTTAAAGCGGCAAACCCAGAGAATGAAGAAAGACCTAATATTGCATTTCCTTACGATATAAAATTGGCAGATGGTACAACCGTAACGGTAGAAAGTGACGAAGAGGTAACTGCTTTAAAAGAAAGCTGTGAAAGTAAAAAAGGAGGGAGCGGCAATAAGGGGCAAGGTGGTAACTAAGCACACATTAAAATATATAATAGCTTCGATGGATTAGAAAGTGTTCCCCTGCTGATAAACGTATCAGCAGGGGGATTTTTAATTTCAACTTCAACTTCAACTTCAACTTCAATAGCAATAGCAATAGCAATGTTAAAATGGGGGAATTACTCAACATAAAGTCAACCCTGCTGTTTAGACTCTATGAGTATTAAAGAAAAATATAACTTAGCCGACCAAGATGTTGACCGAATTATAGAAATGGCATGGGAAGACCGCACTCCTTTTGATGCGATTACTTTTCAATTTTCTTTGCCAGAAAAAGAAGTGATTACCCTAATGCGACAAGAAATGAAAAAGAGTAGTTGGAAAATGTGGCGAGCGAGGGTTCAAGGACGAGCAACTAAACATGCTAAGAAACGAAATTTTAGCGAAGGGCGACATAAATGCTCCCGTCAAAAGCAGATTACACATAATAAGATTGCTAAGTAAAATTTAATTTTCAATTTTAAACCACCTTCGGCGGGAATTTGAGGTTGAAGTTGAATTTGAGATTAACAATTATCGACATTTTAAATTATCGACAATTTGTTGGTTTTAAATTTTGTGTAAGAACCTAAACGGTAGTTTTCAGTAGGCGGGTACTAAGGTTTTATCGGGAGACTGTTCAGCTAACTGTGCTTACCCGTCTAAGCTTGGACATTTTCGACAACAGCGAATCTATATTCGCTGCTCCAAGCGTCGGAAAATATAGATTTTCCGTTGTCTGTCATAAACTTGAGTGTCCAACTTTAGACGGGTAGCCCTTAGGCAAAATTTTGGCATTAAAAATCAAGGTTTTACTGCTGACTGCCACTGCCTACTGCCCACTGCCACTGCTGACTGCCTACTGTCTTTACGATTAGCGAAATACCATCTCAAACATAAATCACTCCTTCTTTTTCGTTGCCATAAACTTTTACCTCCCCATTTTCATAACGCCAACCTACCCACCAAGTTAAAATACTATCCACTTGATGCCAATTTGTAGGCGACTCAGCTAATGAATAGGGTAAGTGTTGGGCTAAAATTTTCATTTTGCTTTATTTAAACCATTTTCTGAACACTTGAATACCAGATTTGGTTTTGTCCTTTTATACAACCTTGTACTTTTGTCAGCAATCTTCTCTTCACTTTCCTTAAAAAAATTTAAAAAATTCCTACATTTATAAAAAATTGTGGCTTATTAAGTTAAGTTGAGTCTGAATGAATAAGAATACTAGTGGTTAGTCAACGTTGAAATGACGTATGTAAGTTTGGATGAATTTTGGAGTTGACCAAGGCAAAAAACGCAGACATAGCCGTAGCTATGGTGAGTATTTTTAACGATGGGCAGATTCAAAAGTCGCCAAAATTACCCATCAATTTCATCTTGACTAACCACTAGGACCACATTCGTTTTTAGAAAATGGAAATAGATAAACTATCAAGCTTTTATTCCTATAAATAGTAAAACACTAAAATTTTTATAAAATGAAACGACATCGTTTAATTTTAAGGAGCTTATTAATCGTTGCTTTCTCCTATTGTATGTATTCCTGTGCGGTCAATCCTGTTTCGGGTAAAAAGGAATTGTCTCTGATGTCAGAGGAAAAAGAAATTCAAATGGGGAAACAGTATGACCCCAGTATTGTTGCCAGCATGGGCCTATACGATGACCCAGAAATACAGGCATTTATTGAAGAAAAAGGAAAAGAAATGGCAGCCATTTCACATCGACCTAATTTGCCTTATGAATTTAAAGTAGTCGATTCTCCTGTTATCAATGCTTTTGCGGTACCTGGAGGATTTGTTTATTTCACTAGAGGTATTTTAGCGCATTTCTCTAATGAAGCGGAATTTGCTGGTGTACTAGGTCATGAAATTGGGCATATTACAGCTAAACATGGGGTTAGACAACAAGCTACTCAACTTCTTTCCCAGATTGGTTTAATTGGAGGGGTAATTTTAACAAAAGGGCAAGGTGCGCAAGAATTAAGTCAGGCAATGGGTTTACTTAACTTAAAATATGGCAGAAACCACGAATCCGAATCTGATAAATTAGGGGTAGAATATTCTACAAAAATTGGTTATGATGCGGAGAAGATGGCTAATTTCTTCTTCACATTGAATAGAATGCGAGAACAAGCTGGTGTAAGTGTCCCCACTTTTCAGTCTACACACCCTGACCCATTAGATAGATATCAAAAGGTAAAAGATATGTCTCAAAAAGCGCAAGCGGAGTTGGGCTTAACAAATCCAGAAGTTGGAAGAGACCGATACCTTAGAATGATTGATGGTTTAATGTATGGAGAAGACCCACAACAAGGATATGTGGAAGATGACTTCTTTTATCACCCTGGCTTGAAGTTTAAATTTCCTGTACCGAGAGAATGGCGAACGGCTAATTCTCCACAGCAATTCCAGATGGGAGATAAAGATGGAAAGGCAATGATGCTCCTAACACTAGGAAAAGATAGCCCACAAGCCTCTCTTACTGCTTTTAATGAACAAGCTAAGCTACAAGCAACCAATACTCAAAATGTACGGGTTAATGGTTTACTAGCAGTACGACAAGAAGCAAAACCAGCTCCTCAACAAGCTCAGCAAGGGCAACAACAACAGCAACAGCAAGATGTACGAATCTTATCTTATGCGATTCAATATGGCAGCAATGTTTTTATGATTCATGGGGTTGCCGCAGCAGCAGATTATCCTAATTTTCAACGAACTTTTGAGTATACAATGACTCGTTTCGATGAATTAAGAGACCCTGCTAAAATCAATCGAGTAGCAGACGAAATTAAAATCGAAGAAGTGCGTCGAGCAGGTACTTTAGACCAAGTTTTACGATATTTTAATATGCCTACGGACCGATTGGAGGAAATCGCTTTGGTGAATAGTATGAAGTTGACAGACCAAATTTCAACAGGTATGTTAATTAAGACGATTGTAAATAATGGACAATATAAGGCTGGCCAATCAACCAAAACTACTCCATCTACTACTAATAGTAACACAAGACCATCAACGCCTTCGACTACTAAAACACCATCAACGAATACCAATAAAATTCCATCAACAAATAAAGCGCCTTCAACCACAAAGACGCCTTCGACTAATAAAATTCCAACAAGAACGCCTTCGACTACTAAAAAGTCTACTACCCCTTCGACCACAACAAAGCCATCGACTACGGGGAAAAAGAAAATTGGTACAATTAAGAAAAAGAATTAATCCTTAAATCTTAATTCGTTGGAAAATAAAAATCCGTTGAGAAACAAGAAGTCTCAACGGATTTTTTATTTCTCTACACCTAAATTATTTGATTCTTTGACAAATCCAACAAGTTTATCTAAATAGCCAATATAGTTGACACTTGTTAGCCCCAACGGGATGAAATATCCTAGCATAGGGCAAAGCCCTGTGTAGTAGTACATGTATTTCATGAAGCCCTGAAGGGGCGATATATATTGGACTAGGTGTACTATGTCGCCCCTTCAGGGCTGAAAGTATCAACCTGTTAGATAAACTTGTCACAAATCCCGTGGAAATCGTACGCCGCCTTCGGCGGCTAAAGAAATTTTTGGAGGGAGCGGTTATTTTACAGTTTTCGAGGGTGAATTGGATTTTTTCATAGAGTAGCGTATATCAATTCAATAAATGCTCCATCAAAGCTCCAAAGCGTTTGGGTGGTAGATAAGAGCGGTCATTATATACCGTTGCACTAAATTTTAATAAGGTTGGTAAATCATTCTGACAAATTAATTCAATGTTAATATTACCAAATTCTTGATTAAATGGCGGGCCACTAAGCATGTTTTTTAAAGAAGGTTTTAGGTAATACTTAGCTAGTGATTCAATTATTTTTCCCTTTGTATAGGTTTTAATATCCGCAGCATAAGTTTTATAATTTAATAGCATTATTTTTTCCTTCAAATAATCAAAAAGCTGATTCGCTTGCGTTGTATTATATCTTAATTCCGAAAAACGAATTGCAAAGCCTTTACTAGAGACGGTATCTAAAAAAATAATATTTTTATCAATAGGCTGTCCATCTTTCAAGAAATCAACATACTCCGTCTCCAACCAATTCATTAATTGTTTTTTTACCATCAATCCTTTCCATTGCTCATACGCTGCCAACTCCTCCACACTGCGCTCGATGCTATCGTGCAAAATTGGTTGATTTTTAGAACTGTGTTCTACTTTTAGAAAGAGGTTTTGAAAGTACTGCCAAATATCTGTCATTGTAAAATAGATTGAACTTTTCTTTTACTATTGGTGTATAAACAATAAATAGTTTATCAACCACTAGTTGTGTATATTTGTTAAAAAATTGAGTAGGAAATTTAGAAATACTTAGTTTTTCTTAAATAATCTTAGCCACAACAGGTGGTGAGATAAAAAAACAACTATTTTGTATTTCGAAACTACTAACTCCACATAATAAACGAACATGCCAGAATATACAAATAAAGAACGAATCGTTAAGGAGGTACTAAACATCTTCTCTTCCCATTTAGAAACGAATAATTTGCGGAAGACACCAGAACGTTTTGCTATTCTAGAAGAAATATATAGTCGAGATGACCACTTCGATGCAGAGGCTTTATATATTCACATGAAAAACCAGAATTATCGAGTTAGCCGAGCTACGGTTTATAATACTTTGGAATTATTGGTTACTTGTGATTTAGTAAAAAAGCATCAATTTGGTAAGAACTTAGCGCAATATGAAAAGTCTTATGGGTATAAACAACATGACCATTTGATTTGTGTAGATTGCGGAAAGGTATTAGAATTTTGCGATCCACGGATTCAGCAAATAAAAAATATGATGGGCGAATTATTGAAATTTAAAGTAACGCATCACTCCCTAAATCTCTATGGACAGTGTGATGGCGCTTGCCCTAAAACAGCAAAATAAATTAATTAAAAAAATATCTATATATAATAAACTGTAAGTGAATTGAATAAAATTGAAGCTTTCCTCTAAATTTTCCTTGACTGTTAATCAACTAGTTATAAATTGTGTAAAAATAAATAAGGAAAATAGCTTACATTTCTTCCCCAAAAATTTTGATATATAAAAATATCGCCTTTAATTTGTAGCGAACAATCTATTTATATCCAAAAATTATTAACTAAAACCGATTATCCCATGAATGTGAGTTATTCCATCACTGAGCACAATACTGTGCAAGTACTTTCCATCAATTCTCTTCTAGACGAATGGCAAAACCGCCAAATCTTAAAAGAACTTCAATATAAAATAGACCAAGGCGCCAATGAATTTGTCGTGGATTTAGCTCCTTTAAGTTTAGTCAATAGCGTTGGCTTAAATTTTTTATTATCGCTATTTTCTAAAACAAAACAAAAAGGTGGTGCTTTAGTACTAGCAAATGTATCTAAGCGAGTTCAACGAATTCTAGATATTACCAAATTATCCGCCGTTTTTACCGTTTGTCCAACAGTAGAAAAAGCCGTAGATAATTTCTCGTTGCAGTTAGCTGTATAAATGAATCATTCTACCCCTTCTCTTGTAGCATACAAAAAATAAGTTTTTAAATATTGTCAAAATATGTAAAACGTTTTGAATTTAGCAAAAAATTCAAATAACTTTACAAACCTAATTATTCGAAATAGAGCCAAAAAATAAGCTATTACCTATGTAATGCTTCTTTCTGGCAATAACTATTTCGAGTGATTAGGTTTTTTTATTTCAATTAACCCGATGTTTATTGTAATTTTGCACGTCTTTTTGAAAACTAAAAGGCAATTCTTCTTAAATTACTTTACTAATCAAAAATAAATTTAAATGGCAGTTGATGTAATTCTTGGCCTACAATGGGGAGATGAAGGAAAGGGAAAAATTGTAGATGTACTGGCTACAGACTATGATATTGTAGCGCGATTTCAGGGAGGTCCAAATGCAGGGCATACCCTAAAATTTGATGGCAAAAAATTCGTTCTTCATACCGTGCCTTCTGGCATATTTCGCCAACAATTGATTAATGTAATCGGTAATGGTGTAGTCATTGACCCAATTACTTTAGAAAAAGAAATTAATAACTTAATAGCAGCGGAAGTCGATTATAAAGGTCGATTGTTAGTTGCTAGAAAAGCCCATTTAATTTTACCAACGCATCGCTATTTAGATGCTGCTAAAGAAGCTAGTAAAGGCGACCAAAAAATTGGTTCTACCCTAAAGGGAATTGGTCCTACTTATATGGATAAAACGGGTAGAAATGGATTGAGAATAGGAGATATTGAGCGACCTGATTTTATGGACCGATATACTGCTTTAAAGAAAAAGCACATTGGCTTATTGGCACAATATCCTGCTATAGATTTTGATTTAGCAGCGGAAGAAACTAAATGGTTTGAAAGTTTAAAAACTTTAAAATCTTTAGATTTTATAGACGGAGAATACTACATTAATAAAGCAATCAAGGCTGGTAAAAAAATCTTGGCAGAAGGCGCACAAGGGTCTATGTTAGATATAGATTTTGGTACCTATCCTTTTGTTACTTCTTCTAATACGGTTACGGCGGGTGTTTGTACGGGCTTAGGAATCGCACCAAGTCAAATTGGAGAAGTTATCGGTATTACCAAAGCTTATTGTACTAGAGTTGGTGGAGGTCCATTCCCAACTGAATTATTTGATGAAACTGGCGCATTTTTACGAAAAGAAGGGCAAGAATTTGGTGCGACAACAGGAAGACCAAGACGTTGTGGTTGGATAGATTTACCACAATTGCGTTATACGATCATGTTGAATGGCGTCACGCAAATTGCCTTGACCAAAATTGATGTATTAGATAAATTAGAAAATTTAGATTTTTGTAATGCTTATCAACTAGATGGTCAAGAGTCTGAAGATTTGCCTTACGATTTATGTGGCTTTGAAATTGCACCTGTTTATCAATCTCATCCAGGATGGCAAACAAACTTGACGGAAGTAAAAGAAATGAATGATTTACCCGTTAATGCAAAAACTTATATTGATAAATTAGAAGATTTATTAGAGACACCAATTACAATGGTTTCTACTGGTCCAGAACGGAGACAGTTAATTTATAAATCTGTTGAGGCAGTCGCTTAATTTAAGTAAGCAATTATAAATAAAAAGGTAGTTTTCAATTGATTTGGAAACTACCTTTTTTTATTACTTAGAAATCGTACTCGATTAATATTAATAAATCATCTAGCTCATCAAATCCGTTGCCTTCATTCATTTGTTGGAAGAAAAAAGACCAATGAATACAGGAAAACAACAAATTATTAATTTTTTCCAGACTATCTAGAATCTAAAATAGCCTTAACCTTTGACTATCTATTTCGTATAAGCTATCTTTGTAGGTATACCTTAAGAAATATCAAACCATTAATAAAGCAGCCATGTATAAATTACTCTTATTTTTTAGCCTTTCTCTTTGCTTATTTGCTTGTAATTCTGCTCCTGAAGGAAAAGCACAATTAACTAAAGATGGAAAAGTGGAAGCCTTATCTTTTGGCGAAGAAATTAATAAGGGAGATGCTATCTCTTATGAGGAAATGGTTGCTAAAATGGCAGGTTCAGATTCTTTGAATACCAAAGTAATGGGAACGGTCGAAGGTGTTTGCCAAGCAAAAGGTTGTTGGATGAATATCGTTTCAGATAATCCAGACCAACCAAGCATGTTTGTCAAATTTAAAGATTATGGCTTTTTTATGCCCAAGGATATTGCTGGTAAACGAGTGATTATGGAAGGCTATGCTTTTAAAGAAGTGACCCCTGTAGATGAATTGCGACACTACGCAGAAGATGAAGGTAAATCTTCTGAAGAGATAGCGGCAATCATTGAACCAAAAGAAGAGTTAAAGTTTTTGGCTTCTGGTGTTTTGTTACTCAATTAATAAAAAGGTCTTCGTAAGATTCTTGAGCTAATTGATTGTCTATATTTTTCAATGTACCATTTCATTTAGTATAGGCGGTGTGACTTTTTTTACTAAATCCTTCATAATCATTTCCGCATGAATTCTAGTATTTTCAATAAAGAATTTACTAGTTTTTAATCCTCCATTAATGACGCCTGCAATATAGACGTTGGGCATATTCGTTTCTAACGTTTCTTCATTATGGATTGGTGTTAAAAATTCATCATCGGCTGATTCAATTCCTACTTTTTTAAACAACTTAAAATCAGGTTGGTAGCCTGTCATTGCTAAGACCCAATCATTCGCTAATTCCACGCTTCCATCTGGTGTATTTAAGATAACCGAAGTAGCCGTTATTTCCTCAATCGTCGTATTGAAATAAGCTTTAATAGACCCTTCTTTTATGCGATTTTCAATATTGGGCTTAATCCAATATTTAACCCGATGACTGAGCGCTTCTTTTCTGACAGCCATTGTTACTTCTGCTCCTTTATAATATAATTCAAGCGCCACATCACAAGCAGAGTTTGCTGCTCCAATAACCAATACTTTCTGGGCAATATAAGGGTGTGGTTCATCATAGTAATGCTTAACCTTAGGCAAATCTTCTCCTTTAATGTGCATTAATCTAGGTAGGTCATAAAACCCCGTAGATAAAATGATAGCACGGGTATGGTAAGTTTGTTTATTGGTTTTTAAAACATAAATACCTGCTTGCTTGTCTACATCCAATACCGCCTCATAGAATTTTGCTTTTAATTTCCAACTTTGATAAACTCGATTATAATATTCCAAAGACTCTTGACGAGTAGGTTTGTTATTATGAGAAATAAAAGGAACGCCCCCAATTTCTAATAAAACAGAAGTTGAAAAGAAGGTCATGTTCTGAGGAAAATTATACAAGGAATTGACCAAAACACCTTTTTCTAGAATTAGATAATCTAGTCCTGCCTTTGTTGCTTCTATCCCACAATTAAGCCCAATAGGCCCTGCCCCAATAATCACTAAATCCAATACTTTATTATCTGACATCATTTCTATTGTTGTATGGTTATCTTGTTGAATTGCTAATTAGAGTCTGTCCGTAAACTTGTGCTTTGAGCGTCTAACATAATCGCCAAATTTATTTGGCTGATTCAAAACATTGGCTGTCAATTATTTATGAACCTACCAAATAAATTTGGTAGTTACGGGCGGAACAAAATCGACTTTACGGACAGACTCTAATTAAAGTAGCATAATAACCAATTACAAAAATAATTAGTTTATAGAGGAGTATTGAAATTTGTTGGGATTTATTTTTTATAAATTTGCTTCTGTAACTCAAGCTGGAAGCTTAAGTCATTTATTATGATAGCTACTCAGGCTGGAAGCCTAAGCTACTTAGTTATCGATAAACCGTCAATTCTGTCTGATTCCGATGCATTTGGTGATATGCGCCTCGTAAGCCCATTAAATAATCATGCGTGCCTTGTTCAATAATTTCGCCATCTTCAATCACGACAATATGGTCTGCATTGATAATGGTCGATAATCTTTGGGCAACTATCACAATCGTTTTATCTACAAAATAATCTTCAATATTTTCCATGATGACCATTTCATTATAAGTATCTAATGGGTTGGTCGGTTCATCTAAGAATAAATATTCAGGATTTTTATAGACTGCTCGGGCAATTAATAAACGCTGTTTTTCGCCACCACTAACCGTATCTGGTCCAACAATTGTACTATAGCCCAGTCGTAATTTTTCCACATGATTTTGAATATTGGCAATTTTGGCAGCTCTAATCACATTTCGTTTATCTGGAACACTTTCTCCAAAAGCAATATTTCCAGTAATCGTATCTGAAAAAATATAGCCATCTTGTGCGACAACACCATATTTATCTCGCCATAATCTACCAAGGATAGTTGCTAAATTGACACCGCCTAATTTTAGCGTACCTTCGGTGGCTTTGTAAGTACCTAGAATCAGTTTGAGTAAAGTCGTTTTTCCACTACCACTCGACCCAACGATAGCCGTCGTTTTTCCTGCTGGAATCGTTAGATTAATATTTCTTAAAACAACAGGAGAATTTGGGCCAGTATATTGGAAACTAACATTTTCAAAAACTAAATCTTTCCCTTCTGGCAAAACATCAATACTCGCTTCATCTTCTTCCTTTAGCACTCCTTGATGGATTTCATTCATTCGTTCTACACTAATTTTAGCATCTTGTGCCTGACTTAAGAAGTTGATAATTTGCTCCATTGGTCCATTTAATTGACCAATAATATACTGAATGGCCACCAAAGTTCCCAAAGTCATTATTTGGTCAGGGTCAATAATTGCCTGTGCAGCAACAACCGTAATGATGATATTTTTTAAATCATTAATGAAATTAGCCCCTGTTCTTTGTTGTTGTTCAATGCCAAAAAATTCTTTATTGACATCGTATATCTTTTTCTGAATACCTTCCCATTCCCACCTTTTCTGTAACTCTACATTATGCTGTTTGATAGCATGTATCCCAGAAATGAGCTGTACTAAAGCATTTTGGTTTTGAGTGGCATAATCAAATCTTTTATTTTCTAAAACCTTACGTCGATTGAGGCAATAAAATGCCCAACCGAAATAAAGTACGGTACCAACTACAAATAATAGGAATATTTTTAAACTAAATAGGTATAAAATAAAACCTGAAATAAACAAGTTGACCGCAGAAAACAAGGCAAAAACACTAGTTGAAGTCAATAAGGTTTCTACTCGCTTATTATCATAAATTCGTTGTAAAACATCACCGACTACATGAGAATCAAAGTAGCGAATAGGCAATTGCATCAGCTTTGTAATAAATTCAGACATTAGCCTTGCATTGACTTTTGTGCCGACAAAACGAATAATCCGATTCCGTACCAACTCCACAAAAGTTTGTGTGAGATACAAGACAAGAAAAGCACCTAAAACGACATAAATAAATTGGGAACTTTCAATGGCTACCCCTGTATCTATGATGGATTTTATTAAGAACGGAAAAGCGAATTGAATGAAACTGACTAGACCAACCCCTATTAATATTTGTTTAATGAGTGGTCGATATTGTTTTAGGTAACTATTGAGGTGTACAAAACCATTTTTACGCTGACTCCCACCATCTCGGTCTAGAAAATCAGACATTGGTTCTAACATTAATAGAATCCCTGTTGCGTCTTTTCCTAATTCGGGCTTTTCCCAGCCTGCTAAAAATGCTTCCTTACTTAATTGAGTAATATTTTTTTCCGCAGGATCTCCTACCCAAACGAATTTAGGTGTTACTTTATAGACGACTATAAAATGGTCATTTTGCCAATGGGCAATTGCGGGTAAAGGAATATCTTGTGTTAATCGCTCGAATGGTACTGGCGCACCTATCGACTTGAGACCGATTCGCTCGGCAGCTCGGCTGATGCCTAATAAAGACACGCCTTCTCTATCTATATGTGTTAGATCTCGAAGTACGTTGGCATCATAAGTTCGACCGTGATAATTGGCTACCATTCTTAGGCAAGCCACTCCACAGTCCATTGAATCTAATTGTTCGTGAAAGGGAAATTTTTTTGACATTTCCTTAGCATCCTCTTTGTTGGGGGTCTTTCGCCTCTTTTATTTCTCGATGGATAAATCAGCTAGTTATTATCTTTTCATTATTGCTTTAATAACTTTTGATTAGCTCTATCTTCTTGTTTAATGGGTGGTTCTTCTCTTAGTACTTTTGTTTAATGGCAGCATGGCTAGGTAATATTTGATGCTGCACCCCCAGATTTAATGAATTAAGCATTTTAAAATTAGTTTAGTCTTAACTATTTATTAATAGTCTTACTAATTTTGATTGAGCTTAGTGTTGTCTTCGTTTTTAAGCTATTCTAAAACGGGAGTAGAATAGTTATGCATTTTTCAAGGTAAAACTTAAATTGGTGCTTCATTTACCAAAATTAAGCATTTTCTTTTTTGTTTGAATGTGTTTGTTCTTTGCTAAACTGTAAATAGACTATTGCTTTAATTCAGTAAGGATAGTATCCAACCCGAAGATTATAGGATACTAACTAATTTATACTGCAAGATTGAAATCAGGCCTAGAACGAATAAAAGTTTTGAACTAGTATATTCTAGATAAATTACTACTTGAATTAAAACGGTGCTTATATTCTCGTGTGTGGAAAGGTACTCCATTTTATCTTTATATTTAAAAAAATATAATTTGTTGATTATGAGTACTTTATGAGTGCAATAATGTTAAATAAGTAGTTCAATAACTATACCGTCTTTTCAAAATATACTAGCTATTAATTATATGGTAGGAAAGTTGTATTTAACGGCACTAAACGTTTATAAAGCGGTTGTTGATTTGAAAAAAATGGGCTTACTGCTTCTGTTTTTTATGTATATTTTTTGACAAAAAAAACACTAAATAAGGAAAGAGATGCACCGGAAATATTAAACATCACACTTATATTAAAAAATAAAATAATGTATTAAGTGGTAGTTTATTAATGCTTAACAATTTGCTTTCAATCATTTTAGAGATAAATTCACACAATTTTTTGTGGAAAAATATCACTTGCTTGAAGTTGATAAATTTGTGTCTAAAAAGATTAGTGATGAAAAGGAAGCAGGGGATATGTCGCTTAGCCATCAAAAATATTCCCTATAAACAAGCAGCAATAATAATGCATAGATACGTTTGGATTAAACCAAACTTTGCTAATAAATAATCGTAAGCTTGTCAATAAATGACCTTCAAAAAAGTAAGTTATTCAATGACTAACTTATTTTCTCGTCATCAATAATGATAAAATGTTAACTTGTTGTCGCAAAGTGTCTAAATAAAGTGGCTTGTTGATGGCTACTTTTTTTGTAATCTAGTCTACACCTGTTAAATTTGCATTTACTATAAACAAATTAAGTCTTCATAATAGCACAAAATGTACATTCATTTTTATGCCTATTAGGGACGAGGCAATAAATAATCTACCAGAAATGACGAGGTTATTTTTTTCCTCATCCCTTACATTCTTTTTAAAAGACATCCGTCAATATTCAATAAAAAATTAGTTGACCTTGTTGTACAAGGGAGTACATTCAGGTTATCTGATACTATTAAATTTTTAACAACTAATTGTTAATACCTTATACATGATTCGATATTTACTTATTTGTTTGACCTTAATGATTGGCGCTTCTGTCGCTGCTCAAACTTCCTTAGCAGGAAAAGTAAAAGATGATACTGGCGAAGCTGTTTTTTTTGGAAATGTAGCCTTATATAAACAAGGTGTTTTAATCCGAGGTGGAGAAACAGATTTAGATGGCAATTACATTATCGGAAATCTGGATCCAGGTACTTATGACGTAGAATTTAGTTATACTGGTTTACAATCTAAAAAATATGAAGGAGTAATTGTTTTTGGAGGAAAAACCAATAAGCTAGATGCAGAATTATCTTCTGGAGTTTTACTGGATTTGGATGTAGAAGTTATTGCTTACGAAGTCCCCTTGGTCGAACAAGATAATACGACTCAAGGAGGAACGGTTACCTCCGAACAAATTCGACAATTGCCAACTAGAAATATCAATGCCATTGCCACGCTTACCGCAGGAGCTTCTTCGGCAGATGAAGGAGATGCGATTTCTATTAGAGGGTCTAGGTCAAATGCGACGGATTATTACATTGATGGGGTAAGAGTAAGTGGTGCGTTAATTCCTGAATCAGAAATTGAACAATTACAAGTTATTACTGGAGGGATGGAAGCGAAGTATGGTGATGTAACGGGAGGAATTATTTCTATTACGACTAAGGGACCCTCTCAAAAATTTTCTGGTAATGTAGAAGCAGAGACTTCTAAAAAATTAGACCCTTACGATAATAATATTGTAGGCTTAGGTTTAAGTGGGCCTATTTTAAAAAATAAAAATGGAGAATCCATTCTAGGCTATCGGGTATCGGGAAGATATACTTATCGAGGAGATGACGACCCTACAGCTATTCCTGTTTATCGAGCTACTGATGCAAAAATTGCAGAAATTGAGGCCAACCCAATTACACTTTTAAATAATACTAGAATTGCTACTGCGGAGTTATTGAAAAATGAGGATGTTATTGCGTTAGACGCTAGGCCTTTTGAAGCACTAGAACAAGTAGATTTAACTGCTAAATTAGAAGCTAGACTAAGCAAAACAATAGACGTTTCTTTTACGGGTAGTTACTCATCTAGTGAAAATCAATTTACGCCAACTAGTCGATTAAATGGCGATGGTTGGCGTTTATTAAATGCACAAAATAACCCTTTCGATAATAATACCACTTATCGTGGAATCTTCCGATTTAGACAAAGATTGGGCGCAAGTAGTGATACTAAAGAATCAAGTAAATCCTTAATCCAAAATATTTCTTATTCTTTACAATTTGGTTATGAAAAAAGATTAAGAGACCAAAAAGATACCCGTCATGGCGACAATCTTTTTGATTACGGCTATGTTGGCAATTTTGATTTTAATTGGCAACCTGCCTTAGCTTTCACTACAGGCCCTGGTGGTGCTATTCCTGGAACAGACGCCGTTAGATTTGGACATGTAGATGATACTAGAATTTTTGGCGGTTATATACCAGTTGGTGCAGGGCATCCAAATGCTAGTTTAGCGGCAGCTAATGGAGAAGATGTTGGTAACTTTAATAATTTTGTCACGACCAACGGTCTTTTCGGTTATGTCAATGGACAGCAAAATAATATTTGGAGTGGTTTACATTCCAATGTAAGTGCCATACGAAATATCAATTTCAAATCAGAAGGAGAGACTTTTACTTTCAATGCTAATAGTTCTTTTGATATCGTACCAAAAGGTGGCGGAGGAAGACATACTATCGAATTCGGGGTAAATTATGAACAAAGAGTCAATCGTAATTATTCTATTAATCCTAGAAGATTATGGGATTTGGCTCGTTTGCAAGCCAATCGACATATTTTAGGAGTAGATACAGCTAATGTCATTGGAGATACGCTTGTAAATTTAGGTGGAAATGTGGGACAAGTGCTAGTGCCTTTATATAGTACTCAAGTTGCAACAGAAGGATTTGATGACAATCAGTTCTTTAGGAGAGTTAGAGAATTGACTGGTCAAAGTTTAAATGAATATGTCAATATAGACGGAATTGCACCAAGCGATTTTAGTTTAGATATGTTTTCTGCCCAAGAATTACATGGTACCGCTAATATTATAGATTACCAAGGCTATGACTATTTAGGAAATAAACTAACTGAAGATGTCACCTTTGAGGACTTCTTCAGAGCCAGAAACGCTGATGGTATTAGAACATTTCCTGTAGCAGCAGATAGACCTATTTATGCTTCCGCATTTATCCAAGATAAGTTTACTTTTAAAGATATTATTTTTAGAGTCGGTGTAAGGGTTGACAGATATGATGCCAATAGAAAAGTACTCAAAGACCCATACTCTTTATATGCTATCCAAGGAGCAAGAGATTTTTATGCGACAACTGGTGGAGAACAACCTGCGGGTGTAGGAGATGATTTCAAAGTGTATTTGCAAAGTGCAGGTTCTAATGTAGTGAAAGCATTTAGAGATGGCGAAGATTGGTATTTTGCCAATGGTAACCCTGCCAATGATGGGAATGTCATTTTTGGAGGAGAGGTCATTAATCCAAAATTTGTTGACCCTGATGCGAACATAGCTTCTGCTGATTTTGACCCAAGTACTTCCTTTGAAGATTATGAACCACAAATCAATGTAATGCCTCGTTTGGCGTTTTCTTTCCCTATTTCTGATGAAGCAAATTTCTTTGCGCATTATGATGTTTTGGTCCAACGACCACAGGGCAGAACCAATGCGACTGCCTTAGATTATTTTTATTTCTTGGATCCTAGTCGAACGAATCCAGGCGGCGCACCAATTAACAATCCTAATCTAAAACCTGAAAAGACTGTTGATTATGAAGTTGGTTTTCAACAAAAACTAAGTAATTCTGCAGCTTTAAAAATAGCGGCTTATTATAAGGAGTTAAGAGATATGATTCAGGCTCGAACTTATTTATTTGTTCCTGTTTTAAGTAACTATAACACTTTTGATAATATAGATTTTGGTACAGTAAAAGGTTTCTCTTTCCAATTTGACAGAAGAAGAACGAATAATATTCAACTACAAGCCAGTTATACCTTGCAATTTGCGGATGGTACTGGTTCAGATGCTTTGTCTCAAAGAAATCTTTCTCAGAATGGTAATTTGAGAACATTATTCCCTTTAAACTTTGATGAAAGACATCGCTTGAATGCAGTCATTGATTATCGTTTTGGAACAGGCAGAAGATATACTGGACCAAGATGGTTTGATGCTGATATTTTTGCAGACGCAGGGGTAAACCTACAAGCAACTGCCGTATCAGGTAGACCATTTACAGGAAAATCTGTTCCTAGACAATTTAGTGGAGATGGTACAGTTGGTGCTATAAATGGTGCAAGATTACCTTGGAATTTCACTTTAAATATGAGAGCTGACAAAAATTTCACTTTAACCAATTCAGATGCCGCTCGTCCAGTTTATTTAAATGTGTATTGTAGAATTCAGAATCTATTAGATGCTAGAAATATTTTAGGAGTTTATCCAGCTACAGGCTCTCCTGACGATGATGGATTTTTAGCTTCTTCAGATGGTGTGGCAAGAGTAAGAACTTTGGGAGAATCTAGCAGAGATGTCGACTCATTTTTAGATGCTTATGCTTGGGCTTTAGCCAATCCCGATTTTTATTCTTTACCAAGAAGAATTTTAGTGGGAGCTATTGTTGAATTTTAGAAAATAAATTAAACTAAAATCAAGGTAATTTTAAAAATCACCTTGATTTATCAGTTACGAAAATAAATCAGGAATGAAATTAAAATACTACTTATTATTGGTCTTGAGTTTAGGTCTATCTGAATGGACCATGGCACATGTCGGGCCACAAGGAAAAGATGGTAAAAAAGTCAAATCTACCACTGATAAACAAACAAATAGACCTGCAAATTATCGAGAAGATTGTGTAGCGGCAGAAGCACAGATAGACCAAAGTATCAATAATGTTCGAGCTCGTTTATTGACGGGTGGAGATGTTTGGTGGAATGGTAGTGATGAAGGTCGATACATTGTGCCAAAAGTAACGCCTGGTTCTGGTGTACCAGAAAAGTCTTCCATTTTTGCGGGGGCGGTTTGGTTAGGTGGATTTGACCCAGGAGGTAATTTGAAATTAGCTGCACAAACCTATAGTCAAGGTGGTGGCGAAGATTTCTGGCCTGGTCCATTAAGCCCAACGGAAGGTTCTACGGATAGTGATATCTGTAAAGATTGGGACCGTTTCTTCACCGTAAAAGGCTCGGAAATAGATGAACATTTACGCCTATTTGAAGAAGCTAAAGCCTCAGGTGCAGAATACGATGAGGATTTAATTCCAGAGAATGTAAAAGGTTGGCCTGCTAGAGGGAATGAATTCTTTTTTGAAATAAGAGGTTTTGAATTACCTAATACAACCCAAGGATTAGCCGCTTTTTTTGATATAGATGGTGATGGTTTTTATGAACCACAAGATGGAGATTATCCAAGAATTGAATTAAGAGGTTGTGATACACCACAATATCCTGATGAAATGATTTTCTGGATTTATAACGATAACGGCGCACCACATACACAAACGAATGCCGATGCCATTCAAATGGAAATTCAAGTACAGGCTTTTGCTTATGCCACCAACGATGAGATTAATGATATGACCTTTCAGCGGTACAAATTAATCAATCGAGCAATTGAAAGTATAGATAGTACTTATTTTGCTATTTGGGTTGATGCTGATTTGGGCTGCCCTGATGATGATTTTGTAGGTTGTGATATTGATAGAAGTTTAGCCTTTGTCTATAATCGAGATATGCTAGATGGAATTACTGGTTGTGAGTGTAATGTAGGTGGACAAGTAAATACTTACTGTGACGAAGTACCACTTTTAGGGGTCGATTACTTTAGAGGTCCATTAGGCCCTAAGAAATTTGCGGCGGATGGAAGTTTAGTGAATCCAGCAGTAGGAGAATCACCAGATACGATTGTAGAATTACCGATGTCTTCTTTTACCTATTTTTTAAGAAACGATACTGCACCAGATGGTGGTACTGGAATGGGAGATCCTGTACAAGGCTCAGACTATTATAACTTATTATCAGGAAGATGGAAGGACGGAACGCCTTTTACAACTGGAGGAACAGGCTATGACCCTTTAAGTACAGATGTGATTCCCTATGCTTTCCCTAATCGACCAGATGATCCTGTTGCATGGACGATGGCGAATGAAAACTTGGAAGGTTTCGACACTAGAACCATTCAAGCTTCTGGTCCTTTCCGATTAGATCCAGGAGCAGTGAATGAGTTAATTGTTGGAGTAGTATGGGTACCAGACGTACAACATCCAAATCCTAATATTGAACCATTATTATTTGCAGATGATGTGGCACAAGCCTTATTTGATAACTGTTTTGATATCACAGATGGTCCAGATGCACCAGATGTAGATTGGATTGAGTTAGACCAAGAAATTATTGCCATTTTCACGAATGATGATAATACTTCTAATAACGCAAAAGAAGGATATGCAGAAGTTGATTTACAAGCACCAACTTCTCTGCCTGAAGCAGACCGAACTTATCAATTTGAAGGATATAAATTATTTCAATTATCTGGA
The DNA here is from genome assembly GCA_045106885.1 of Saprospiraceae bacterium. Taxonomy (GTDB): domain Bacteria; phylum Bacteroidota; class Bacteroidia; order Chitinophagales; family Saprospiraceae; genus JAFMDF01. The sequence continues at coordinate 1,601 of JBGCFJ010000807.1, read as the reverse complement.
CCAAATGTAAGTATAGCAGAATTAGATGACCCTAATAAAGCTAGAGTTATTTTTCAAGTGGATAAAAGAAATGGGGTGAGCGAAATTTTTAATTGGTCATCCCTGCCAAATCCAGGTTCAGCAGGACCGAATCAACCAGATCAGATATGGGTGCCAGAATCCCAAGTACAAGGACAAGACTTAGGGGTTAAGCATACTTTCAGTATTAAAGAAGACCAATTTTCAGACGGTGACCGAACATTAATCAATCAGCGAAAATATTATTTTACAGCCATTGCTTATGCTTATAATAATTATCAAGAATTCACGCAATTTCCAAATGTAGTTGGACAAAGAAGACCTTATCTAGAAGGTCGTCGAAATATCGGAGATGGAGAGAATCCCTATTACACCGTAATTCCAAGAGAAATTGTCATTAAAAAATTGAATGCTAATTTTGGAAGCGGGGCAGAAATTACTCGATTAGATGGAATTGGTGCTGGTGGTGTCTTTTTGGATGTCAAAGAATCGACCGTTGAAGCTATTTTAGATGGCAGCTTTACAGGAGAAATTGAATATAAAGCAGGTCGAGGTCCAATTGATATTAAAGTATATGACCCATTCGCTGTTAAAAATGGGGAGTTTCAATTGACTTTTGTTGATGAAAATATGAATAACTCCAAATTGGATAATGAAGTCAATTGGGTATTAACAGATTTATCAGATGGTACGGAAATAGCTTCTGCTGTAACGATTGATTTGTTGAATGAGCAAATAATTGGAGAATATGGTTTTTCTATTGCGATTGAGCAACGACCAGAAGTAGGAGAAATGGGCACAGGACTAAATGGGGTGATTGGTTCAGAAACCAACTATGGCGACCCGAGTAAACCTGAGTGGTTAGGTTTTGTTCCAGAGTTTAGACAATATCCATTTAATTACCTCCAAACTAGTTCTGGCGAAGCTTTAGAATTGTATACGGCAGGCTCATTGGCAGGTCAACCTGTTGACCAAGATGAATCTTTAATTAATATTTCAGGAGGCTCTTTTTTCCCTTTTATCTTATCTGATTTTGAAGATAGGTCAGAAGAAACAACGAATAATCCAGGTTTAATTCCTGTCAATTCTTACATTTCTCCTGCTTGGATTAATGAAAATAGAAACTTCAATATTGTCCGAAATTCTAAATTTACCAATAGTGTTTCTGGCGTAAGAGATTTAAATAATATAGACATTGTTTTTACCCGTGATAAATCTAAATGGAGTCGTTGCGTTATTGTTGAGACAGCCAATGTTTATTATACTAGCCAATTTGAAGGTTTAGGACTAGAAACAGAAAATGGTGCAATTAATTTTGATGTACGAGATGCGCCATCTGTCGGTTTAGAGGCTGGTGCGGATGGCTTGCCTTCACCAGATGGTGATGGGGTAGGAATGGGCTGGTTTCCAGGCTATGCCATTGATGTAGAATCTGGCAAAAGATTAAATATTTTCTTTGGGGAGAATTCTGTCTATAGAGCAGATAACCCATCTCTTCAAGGGTTAAATCCTAATTATCTAGGCGAAATACCAAGAGGAGGAGACATGGCTTTTAATCCTTCTAATCTTCGAGGTATTACAAC
>JBGCFJ010000806.1:0-10658 GCA_045106885.1 Saprospiraceae bacterium | reverse complement strand
CTACCAAGGCATTATTGGCATCATTCCACTCAGGACGTTGGGTGTTCATCCAAATACCGCCTTCTGGAATCAGATTGGATAATTTGGCTAAAAGCGAAGCTAATATTTTTTCAATGAAATTAACCTTCCATATAGCTCCTTTTTTGGTTTGCAATAAAGCACCATCTGCCCCCAATGCTGTTCTATTTTGACGGATGTATTGGTCTGCATCGTGGTCAAAATCAATCGTATCCTTAGGATTTTTTAAGATGTCTTTATGCGCCTTAATTTTATAAGGGACATTGGCGTAAACAAAAAGATCTTTATCAAAATAATTTTCTAAACTACCTGGTTTGTGCTTTTCGATAAATTCCAAAAACTTCAATAAGTAGATGATTTGATGGTCCCCCCAATAGCCGATATAAGACCACGGGTCGTCTGGTTCAATAGATTCCCAGTCAAATCCATCTTTAGTTACTCGGTAAGGATTATAACCATCAAAAGTAGAAGCATTCAAGAATTTGTGAATCATGCTTTCCATGAATTCAGGGTAGGAGTGTGCTAAAGCCTCCCAATTCTGGAATATATCCCGCCAGTTGCCTTGATAGTCTAATATTTTTGAGCCATCAACTTCACTTCTAGTATTGATAGAAAACTTGTTCCAAGGCCGACTTGGGTCACCATGTCTTCTACTAAATTTAAGCGGCATATATTCTAAACACAAACGTTTAAAATCACTATCCTCACTTTTTTCAGCCAATGCTTTTAGTTGACCTAGCGTAAATTGGGTAGCAAGTTTTTGAATAACTTTCTCCTGTGTTTTAGATACTTTTTTACTAGCTTTTGCTAAATAGGCCGTAAAATCCCATTTTTCAACTTGATAATTATTATCGAAGATACCACCTCGCATGATATTAAACAAGGCGTTAGCAAAATGTCTAGTATCTCTAAATTTATCAGCCGTCAATTGGATGCCATCAGAAGCAGCATTTAATTCAATTAATTGTTGCGTACCGCTTTCTATATCTGCTTTGATAAGCTTGGCTAAATCTTTTTCAGTCCGAATGGTTTCAGAAATTTGAGCGACCCCTGCGTGATTTTGATTCACGTTAGCTATAATCATCCACTCTTTGGCTGTCTTGGCAGGAAGTACTATTGCCGTATGGATAAAATAAGCACCTTTCTCTGCTTTTACATCGGTTTCTTCTTGAATAGCTCTCCTTTTTCTAAACTGCTTCAACTGTAAAGAAGACACTAAATATTTAGGATTATCAAAACCAAGTGACCAAGCAATATTTGCTTTTAGTGCTTCACTAGGTTCTGCCTTGTCTACAATAATAGCACTCAAAGCATAAATACCTAAGCCTGTTTCTTTTTCTAATTCACTACGCTTATAAGCATCCACCAAATTACTAATCGCATTTTGCTGTGCACTTTCTACACCTGAAGGAATGATATTTTGAATACCGTCTACTAAGGTGATTTTTACCTCGTCCGCAGCATTATTAGTTACCGTTGATTGTCTAACAAAACCGAATTTATTACTAGAACACCATTGGTATCGAAAATTTAATTCAAGGTCATGATTGATTTCCTCAAAAATCACTTTATTACCATATATATTTTTATATAAATTTCTGGTGATGCGGTGCATGCCATCGTATCTATCTGAGAAAGGTTCCCAGATTTGTGTTTTGTCGCCTTTATCTACTAAGAAAACACTTTTACTTCCCGTCAATTCCGAGGACTCTGTTATTTTATCAGAAGTATAATAAGGGAATAAAGCATATTCAGAATTCTTTCTACCTGCCGTCAAACCACCATTACTAGCGATAAACATCCAATGGTTAGAGTCACTCACAATACTCATAAAAAATGGGTCCATCCCATCGACGTTTGAAATCTTGAAATAAGATTCGTTGTCAATTTGTAGTTGACTTATTTCAATTGGCAAGTCCGTTGCTACTGTTTGCTTCGATTCTAAGACATTCATCATTGGTCGTTACTTAATTTTAAATTCAATTAGCGATTTATGGTTTTAAATAGTAATAGGTAGCCTTTATTTATTGTCTGTTTTTAAGACAATTTTATTTAGGCAAATGTAGGGGAATTTATGTAGTTTTAAATAAAAAGTACTACATCTATACTACTTCATTTGAGAAAAAGGCTACATTGATTTAAGCAGCGGGTATTTTTGGTGTTATCTAAATAAGGAATTTTTACGTGAATGTTTATTTTAAAATGTAGTAGTCTTTTTAAAAGGTAAGTTGTTGGTTATTAATTATTTAACTAAGTAGCTGTTGTAGTGGTTGTATTGCTTTTTGGATTTAATAAATTAATGACAAAAAATGATAATAATAAAAATCACAAAATATAGGAAAACTTTAGCGACCATATTGACTTTATTTTTTGTAAAATAATAAAATCAAAGCAGGTAATAAGATTAAATCGGCAGTAACTGCAAATATTAAGCATAAACTAGTGAAAAAACCTATGTAAAAAGTGCCTGAGAAGGAGGACAATGCTAAAGTTAAAAAGCCACCAGATAAAATTAAAGAGGTAACTATGATAGCTTTTCCTGTAGTCAGAAAAGTATTTCGAATGGATTCTTCTACCTTTTTGCCCTTATTTAATTCTAATCGAAGGGTACTCAAAAAGTGAATAGAGTCATCTACGGCAATCCCAAAGGAAAGGATAAAAATGATGGCAGTCGGAATTTTTATGTCAATCCCCATAAAGCCCATAATACCCGCAATAATTAAAAGTGGCAAGACATTAGAAATCATGCCGATAATCGACATTTTGATGGAACGGAACATTACGCCAACCAATATCATAATGAAGGCAATACAAAACAATAAACCATTGAGTACATTAAAGGCAACATTGTAGCCATTAATATCATTCAGATGAACAGAACCTGTATATTTATAATCAAAAATATCAGTTAATTTTTGAGCAGCCATAAACTCATCCAAGTGCCCATTTCTGATTCTTGCTTCATGACTCCCTATATCTGCTATTTTGCCTGATAAGCGCGCATTTTTTTCATCAGGCGTATAAACCGTTGGGAAATTAGCGGTCCGCTTACTGTTTTTCTTAATTTCTTTGACTAATTTGTTTATTTTTCTTTGGGATTTTGGAATCTTGAAATAGGCTTCATTTCCTCCGTGGTCAATCCTATTACTTGCCTTGATAACACTTACTGGACTGAACCAATAATTATTGCCAAACTCCGTTTCCATAAATCCTTCTACTTGTTCCATCGCCAATAATACCTCTTTATCAAAGATACTTTTAGTACTATCTTTTAGGCTTAAAGCTAATTCGTATTGTCGAGTACCAGAAAATCGTTCTTCAAAAAAACCAGTTGCGACTCTTCCCGCATCCATATTTTTTAAATCCTCGACTAAATGATTATTTATTTTTAAAAGGGTTGTCCCATAAATACTTAATGCCGTAACTAGAAAAGCCCCAAATAAGATAGCTTTTGGATGTTTTTTGACCCAAAGAAAGATATTATACAAGAACGGTTGCCAAACTTCTTTTAATTGCTCTGGTGCTAAGGTATAGGCAGGCTTATACAAAATAAGCATGGCTGGGAATAGGGTATAGGTCAGAATAAAAGCAAATACTAAACCTAAGGAGGCATAAATTCCTAATTTTACTAAAGGGTCAACGTCAGAGGTTGTCAGCGTTAGAAAGCTTAAAATAGTAGTTAATGAAGTGAAAATTGTGGCAAAACCTACTTCTCTTATAGAAGTATGTAGTGCGTCCATTCTTTCAATGCCCTTTCGTATTAATAAGCGATATTTAGTAAAAAGGTGAATTACATTGGAAATCCCTATAATCATTAAGATGGTTGGGATAATATTAGATATAAAATTAATGGATTCTCCCATCCAAATCATGGTTCCCATCGCCCATACTACGGTTGTAATAATGACTATTAATGGCATCCAGATACTCCATAATTTTCGATAACTTAGGAATAAAAAGAAGATAATCATCACCACAGAAGACCCTACAAACAAGAGTACTTCACTTTGAACAAGAGAAGTATAAGCAGTTTGACTAAAACATTTACCTGCATAATGGGCTTCTTTAAAACCTATGGTATTGATTAAATTATCTACTTTATCGACAAGTCCTTGACAACCTTCTACCCCTAATTTAGGTTTTTGCCCTAAAATGATACCTACCGATTTTCCGTCTCTCGCAAATAAACGGTCTACCAATTCATAATGCCGATAAATACGGGCACTGTCTGAGGCATATTTTTCTGGATTGTCAATAGTAATATAAGGCTTAGTAATAACCCCACTGGAAAAAGGCGTTTTTCGTAGAATATTAATAGTAGTAGGAGAATAAACAGAGGTAATTTCCTCCATTTTTCGCAATTCCTTACTAAGACTATCTATCTTTTGTAGAAAATCTTGTTGAAAAATCCCAGCTTCATTATACAATCCGATTAAAACAAAATCATCGTCCCATGAATATTTCTCACTATAATCCATGAAGAAATCCGTTTCAGGACTATTAATCGGAAAGAATTTTGTTAAGTCATAATCGAACTTAATATCCTGAAAACGAAATAGTTGTATTGCCGTGATGACAATGACGATGGCTATAATGATTTTACTATTCCGACGATACATTAATTGATTTAATTTATTCCAAACTTCAAATTCGGCGCAAATATCAGAAAATTGTATCTAAAATTGAAAGATAGTGGAGAATACTATTATTATTATTAAGTCAATTTCAATTTATGCCAAGGTTTTCGCTGTAATTTTTGATAGGTAAAGAAAGAAATAATTAGTACTACCACCGTTTGAATTCCCAAATATAAATATTGGTCCCTAAGAAAATAATGTAAAAGACTAGAAATGATTGCCTTGGTTGGTTCAAGCATGTTAAAGGGTTTTTCATCGTGGATTAAAAGGTGAATGGCTGCAAATTGGAACTTTGAAACAATAAAGGCTATTTTTTCGGCTTAACCAAGTAGAATTTTCGATAAATATATGTTTTTTAGCTTCATTTATTTATTCGATTGTTGGGTTAGGAATGTGAAATCTATACATTTTGGTTTAGGATTTTGTTAATTCACGATTCCTTCTTCGCTTTAAAATTATAAATTTGCATAATGTGTTTAAAAAATGAGTACAAATTGAATTGACCTGTCTTATTAAATTAGTACTCCTTTAATAATCACTTCACTAGAAAAATAATAGCTAAAAACATGAAAAGAATAGGTACACTTATTTTAATTTGCTTTACTTTTTTGGCTTATAGCCAAGACTTTCCCAAAGAAATGCAATTGTCTTCCGATGGTACTCGATTACAACTAGGAGGGCATGCGACAACAGGATTTTATAATGAATCCAAAATCCGAATTATTGAATTAACTTTTCCGAATGATAACTTTTGGGCGGAAATAACTGCTGCGGGCGATAATGATGTCATGGCATCGGTGACGATTGACGGAGCAGTTTTTGACAGTGTAGGCGTACGTTTTAAGGGCGCTACTTCTGATTTTAGAAATGACTCTGAAAAAAAGTCTTTTAATATTTCGATGGATGCTTTTATTGATGGGCAAGATGTAAAAGGATACGAAACCCTAAATTTGAATGGAAATTATGAAGATCCCTCTTCTATTCGAGAAATTCTTTATAATCATGTTGGTCGGAATTATACCAATGGACTGAAAACTAATTTTGCCCAACTATATATTAATGGCATTTATTGGGGACCTTACGAAAATGTTCAGCAATTGAACGGCGAATTTATGAGAGAATGGTTTATGAGTAATGATGGGACTCGTTGGCGGGCAATGCAAGAAGGAGCATTAACTGGAGGTGGTGGCCCAGGAGGAGGAGGTCCTGGCGGTGGCCCAGGAGGAGGAGGTCCAGGTGGTGGCGGCCCTGGCGGTGGTGGCGGAGGCGGCAATTTCGGTCAAGGAGAATCCACGCTTAATTTTTTAGGAGAAGCGGAAGCTTATATTCCTAATTATACTTTGAAAAAAACAAGTAAGGAAAATCCTTGGGTGGATTTGGCAAGTGGAACGGAGCAATTGAACCTTTTGCCTACGGATAATGATTTATACGATAATTTAAAGAACTATTTGGATATTGATAAGGCACTTTGGTTTCTGGCACATGAAATTTTGTTTACGGATGCTGATGGCTATATTAGTAAAGGTGGAATGGATTATTATGTGTATTGGGAAGCAGAAACTGGACGCTTAGTACCCTTGGAATATGATGGGAATAGTGTGATGCAATTTCCAAACACAAATATATGGACACCTTTTTATCGAGAAAATGAAACGGATTTCCCCTTGGCTAATCGACTCTTTGCCAGCCCGGATTTGCGACAACGATATTTAGCTCATTTTAGAGTTATTTTAGCAGACCATTTTACACCGACTTATTTGGATGAATTAATAGATAATTATGCAGCTCAAATTAGGTCGTCTATTGAAGCAGATACTAAAAGAATTACTGAACCTGCTGAATTTGAAGCGGAGTTGATTAATTTAAAAAATCATGTTCGAGAACGAAGAGATTTTCTTTTAAGTCATTCAGAGATGGGAGCTGAAGGTTTGACGATTGCGGATGTTAGTACCCTAACTACTGCTCCTGCTAGTAATGAAACAGTCACGATTACAACGACTATTTCGGACGAAAATGGGATAGATAAAGTTCGTTTGTATTATGGTGCAGGTTTAGTCGGCACATTCGATAGAGTAGAGATGATGGCTAATGGTGACGGTACTTATAGTGCGACTATTCCTAATTTTTCGGCAGGTACTTATGTTCGATATTATGTAGAAGCCATTGCTGCGGATGAAGCGAATACAGCGACTTACGCCCCAAGGGGAGCAGAACATGATGTGTATGTCTATCGAGTGAATGTTGGTACCATTGAAGAAAGTGACGTTGTGATTAATGAATTCATGGCATCAAATGATGCAACTGTAGCCGACCAAGATGAAGAATTTGATGATTGGATTGAATTATTTAATACAACTAATTCAGACATCGACTTGACAGGTTATTTTTTATCTGATAATAGCGAGAATTTAGATAAATACGATATTCCTGATGGGACGATTATTTCTGCCAATGGCTATTTAATTGTTTGGGCAGACGAAGATGGAATGCAAGAGGGCTTACATGCTAATTTTAAATTATCTGCTGGTGGTGAAGAATTGTTTTTGGTCAATCCAGATACTTTAGTCATTGATGAAATTACCTTTGGAGAACAGCAAACAGATGTTGCCTACGCTAGAATACCCAACGGAATTGGCGCTTTTGACTTTAAAACGCCAACGTTTATGGAGCATAATGAGGGAGGAACGACAAATTTAAATGAAGTAGATTTTGATACTAATTTATTATTGGTATCGCCTAATCCTGCAAATACTTATTTATCTCTACAATTACAAAATTCAACTGAACGAGCAATGGAGGTAAAACTTTTTGACGCTTATGGTCGACTTGTTTTACAACAATTGAATGGAGCGACGAATATGGAAATAAATATTCAATCTCTAGGCGTTGGACTTTATTTTGTCGTAGTGAACGAGCGAGTAGGGCAGAAGGTTATTATTGCTCGGTAAGGTTTAGTACACTATTCAAAAAACTCTTGTCTTTTTGACGTGTCCCCCTTAAAAAAAACCTTGCGAGGCGACGAAGTCACTGAGCAAAACTCAAAGAAACTTTTTGAGCATGTTTTAAAGACCTTCAAGTTGTGTTAAAACTTGAAGGTCTTTATTTATAGAAGGCATCTTAAGATGTAGTCATCTCAATTTTTTATCCTTGGAAATGAATTTCCAAGCTACGAACGACATTTTGAGATGCATTCATTTTTTATCATTACAAAGATGATGTGGTTCCCTAACCTGAATAATTCATGAATTATTGGCAGAGTTTCATAAAGTACTGATTGTCGTTTCTTTGTGAAAAAACACGCAGGAAAAATATTTTTTTTCTAAAAAACTATTTCGTCTATAAAACACGAATTATCAATTACTTATAAAAATTGGTAAAAGTTTATGAATTATTCAGGCTAAGTAGGAAATACAGCAAATGGTTTTTATGCAGCTGCTCTATCAGTTTGCATGATACCAAATATATTTTGTTCTAAATCTTTGAAATAAGCCATCCATCCAATTCCAGGCACAGGAAATTTGGGGACAATTATTTCACCACCTTCTTTTCTGATATCTGTCAAAGTATGTTCTACACTTTTAACTTCAATGGCATTGGTTAAGGATTGGGCAGATTTAGCTTTTCTTAAAAAAGGATTGCCGAATACTTGATGTTCAGAAGATTCTACACAAGCGGTCCATTTTTTCCGATTAGTAGATGGTTGAAATGTCCAACCAAATACTTGATTGTAAAAAGCGATTGATTTTAATGGAGTAGTTGTTGGCACATCAAATTTGGTTACTCTATACATATTTGTCTATTTTAGGGAATGAAGTAAAATCATTACGAGACAAATATAAGTCAAAAAGTTTTAAAAATAAAATTATTTGACACAAAAAGTATTTATTATGTTAAAATAAACCGCTCATTAATTAAAAAATGCCTTAGCATAACTTATGCTAAGGCATTTTTTAATAAATTGATTATCAGTATTTTATGATTTATAAGTGTAAGTACTCAATAGTCCATTTAAATCGTCCGATGACTGCGTCGTCGGATGATTTAAATCAGCTCATCGGACGACGATAGTCATGCGACGAGCTGATTTTACATTTTTATTGAGAACTTACTAATAAGTTGCTTTGTGAAAATAATTTTCAGCCAATTAAAATATTTTGTTTTAATTTTTTGAAATTAGTGCAAAATGTACCATGAAATTGACTGTTTTTTAATCACAACCCATTTGATTTTTTGCAAGCGGGTCATTAAACGGAAAACAATATCCAGATAAGACTCTTTCTGGAATGTAACGGTTTAAATTATTATCATATAACCCATTTTTAATAAAATCTGTGATTAAAAGTACTTCGGCATTTGTCAATCCAAGTGGCTTAAAGTCAGGGTCTAGATTGGCATCTGGAACTGCTGCATTCTCTTTGATTGCTTCATTTTTATAGGATACAACATCTCTGATGGTATATAAACTACTTCCATGACCATAAAAAGGAGAATCCTTTAAATTGTATAATTGTGGAATTTTAAATTTATACATATCTTTCGCTTTTCCTGTGAAACCCGCTCTTCCCAATCGTTCTTTATCGGTCATACTTATTTTAAAGGACTCATGGCTAACCTGTACTAAATCCATCATTCCTAAGGCAGAGAAATCCATTTTATTTAAGGCAGGACCAGTATGGCAATTGACACATTCTGCCTTTCCAAAGAATAAAATAGCGCCTTCTTTTTCAGTTTGAGTCATGGCGTTATCGTCTCCTTTTAACCATTTTTGGAAAGGAGATTGATTGGCTAATAAAGTACGCTCATAAGCAGCAATGGCTAAACCTGCTTGTTCTGAATTGTATCTTTCTTCTTCTGGAATGGTTGGAAAAGCAGCATTGAAAAGCGGCTTGTAACCATAAGTGGTTAGGAAATTTTCTTCCATGCCCATTCTATGAATTTTTAATCCAGCAATGGCTTGTGTTTCAGTTCCTTCAAACCCTAAATAGTTGGTTTCTATCGGAGTGCCATAGACCCAAGCATCGTCGGTATTGGCATTTAAGCCCGTTGCACCAAATTGACCATTCCAAAGCATTACTTTTTGGTAAGCGACATGGAGCGTCGTGGGAGAACGAATAGGTTGTACGTCTAAAGAATCTCCTTCATATAAACTTCCTCGCATTCTGCCTTCGCCATTGATACCAAAACCAATTCCGCCTTCTGCAATTCCTTGAAATCGACCTGCTTGGAAACCTGCAGAAGCAAAATGACAAGAAGCACAAGAATATGTATTTTTACTAATTGGATTTTTAGGATTAATCGCTAAACCCGTTTCATGGTATAATAATTTTCCTAATACTACTTTCTCTTCCGTAATCGGATTATTAGGATCGTTTGGTATTTTTAAGTAATCATCACTTTCTGGGAGAGTAAAATATGCTCGACCTTGATTATTGGAAGCGAGATTTAATAATTCATCAATTTCGGTATCTAAAGCTGAATTAGAAATGGTTGTCGTAGTCTGCTCTTTTTTACAGCCTAGGGTTAATAAGAATAGGCAAAACAAGGGCAAGAGTGATTGTTTAAAATAAAACATGCTAAAGTTTTTTTTGAGGGACATTATTAGACTTGTTACTCTTTGAGAGATGCCTCTATGAAATTCAGATGCCTCCCATCCGCTTTGCGGTTCGGAACTGACTTTCCTCATGATAGTTTTCTTCAAAAAATTAGTGCATAACCTATACTACAGACTCATTTTTTGAGGAAAAGTAGTGGGAAAAGATGTTTTCAGAGAGGTATTTATTAAAGGGTAACAAGTCTATTATAAACGAGGGGGAGAGTTGTTTGCTGAAATACACTTTAAGAGTGTTGCAATTCTTATACCAAATTTGTTTTAGGAGAGAATATAGGTTATTAAAGTGTTAGGCAAAGTGGAGAAAATAATTAGCCAGTTAGACCAGTCAATTTTTCTTCTAAGGAATTCAAAAAATGCTTGCATAATGGATTATGGACGCATTTTTTGAGTTT
>JBGCFJ010000805.1:0-3948 GCA_045106885.1 Saprospiraceae bacterium | reverse complement strand
CAAAAAGTAAAAGCGTAAGAAAAGGAGTTTTTACGGTGCAAGATATAGCACACACTATTATAGGATTGGAGGGGGCGGAATACCCGAAAACATTGGAAGGAAAAAACATCTATCCACTCAGAGGGTAAAGTGTAATATCCTACTTCAAGCAGCAAACTGACCAACCACACCCAACCAATTATAGCTATGGAATGGAGCATTGGGATGATGGAATGATTCAGAAGGGTAATTGGAAATTAGTCAACTGTACAGATGCTTCTAAAGAGGAATTATTTGAATTATATGATACCTCAAAAGACATTTCTGAACAAAATAATTTAAAAGATAAGGAACCCGAAAAGTACCAAGAATTATTAGCAGCTTGGAGCGATTTTAAAAAAGAAGTAGGGATAATATTTCTTGACTAATGTAGTCGCCAAATTTATTTGGCTGACTCTCTATAATCATTTTAAAACCAATCTTCTGAACCAGCCAAATAAATTTGGCGGTTACGCAGCATCAACAACAAAAATGCAAAATCTATTTCTAAAAGAAGAACACGAATTATTCAGAACGACCTTACAGGATTTTTTCAAAGCAGAAGTAAATCCCTACCTTAATGAATGGGAAAAAGAAGGAAAAGTAGATAGAAGTGTGTTCCGAAAAATGGGAGCAATGGGGTTTCTAGGCTTAGAAATAGAAGAAAAGTATGGTGGAATGGCCGCTGATTTTATGTATTCTACTATTTTGTGTGAAGAATTAGGGCGTACAGGTAGTGCAGGTTTTGCCACCGTTATTTGTGGTCATGCTTATTTAGCCATGAACTATTTAGTACATGCTGGGTCAGATTTTATCAAAGAAAAATACATCGTACCAAGTGTCAAAGGAGAAAAAATTGGTTCTTTAGACTTGACCGAACCTTTTGCAGGCTCTGATTTACAAGCCATCCGAACTACCGCTAAATTGGAAGGAGATTACTATATTATTGATGGCTCAAAAACATTTATATCTAATGGGTATTATGGAGATTTTACAGTAGCTGCTTGTAAGACGGCTAATGGTATGTCCATGATTGTGATTGATTTAGATGCAGAAGGCGTTTCCCGAAGTAAATTAGATAAAGTAGGAATGCGTTGTTCGGATACCGCAGAATTATACTTTGATGGCGTTAAAGTCCCCAAAGAGAATTTGTTAGGGGAAGAAGGGAAAGGGTTTTATTATATGATGCAAAGTTTACAAGTAGAAAGGTTAACGGTAGTTCATAATAATCTTGGTTTAATGCAGTATGTTTTAGATATTACCTTGCAATATATTTCCGAAAGAATGGCATTTGGAAAATCTATCAATAAATTCCAAGTATTAAGACATAAAATTGCCCACATTGCAAGTGATATAGATGCTTGGTTAGCCTTTATGTACCAAACGAGTTATCGGCTTTCTTTGGGAGAAAATGTGGTCAAAGAATGCTCCATGTTAAAACTGAAAACGAGTGATTTACTCAATAGTATGGTTTACGACTGCCAGCAAATGTTTGGTGGCTATGGCTTTATGGAAGAATATCCTATTGGGCGAATGTATAGAGATGTTCGGGTTACGTCTATTTATGCGGGCACTTCCGAAATAATGGCAGAAATAATTTCAAAAATTGTAATTGATAAAAGGACTTATCAACCAGCTTATAAAGCGTAAACGGCATAAATTTAAAGATGAACGAAACGAACAAAAACCTCCTTAAAACTATAGGCCCAGGCTTATTATTTGCCAGTTCCGCCATCGGAACTTCTCATTTAGTGCTATCTACGAGAGCAGGGGCACATCATGGCTTAATATTCTTTTGGATAATTTTAGCTATTCTTTTCCTAAAATATCCTATTTATGAATTTGGGCCGAGGTATGCAATCGCTACCGGTCAAAGTTTAGTTAAAGGCTATAAAGAACAAGGAAAGTGGGCAGTTTTCCTTTTTATAGCTGTTATCTTTTTAAATATGTTTGCGGTAACAGGAGCGATTGCAGCAGTTACTGCTGGCTTATTGAAGACGATGCTAGGGATTGGTTTAAGCATGCCTATTTTGGTAGGCATTATTATAGTCATTACGGTTGGATTGCTGCTATTAGGGGGCTATTCCGCTTTAGATAGTTTTATAAAAATTCTATCAGTTGTTTTATTTGTAACGGTTACGACTGCCTTTATTGCCGTTTTAATCAATGGTCCTTTAACACCAATTGCTAGTTTTCAAGCCCCTAATTTATTAGAAGGGGCAGGTTTGGCACTCCTCGTAAGTTTAATAGGTTGGATGCCCGCAGGTATGGAAGCCTCTACGATGAATAGTATTTGGGTTGTTGAAAAAATGCGCTCCACCAATTATAAGCCAACGCTAAAAGAAAGCCTTTTTGATTTTAACTTAGGGTATATTTTTGCCTTATTATTATCCTTAATGTTCTTGACAATCGGTGCCTTTACTGTCTACGGTAGCGGTCAATTATTAGAAGGCAATTCGACTCAATTTACGACTAAATTATTAAACGTTTTTACTGCTAACTTGGGCGATTGGTCGTACTGGATTATTGGGATTGCGGCTTTTGGCACTATTTACGGCACTTTGATAACGGTGATGGATGCTTTTACTCGCAGTTTTGTTAGGGGTTTATTGGTACTTGGTGAGGAAAACATTTCAGAAGAAAGAAAACAAATGGCACTTACTAAGAATTATAAAATCTTGTTGCCGCTGATTGGGTTGGGTGGTTTTCTACTCTTCTTTTTTTCGGCGACCAGTATGGTCAAAATATTAGAATTTGCTACCATTGTCGGCTTTTCTACTTCTCCAATCATTGCATTTCTTAATATAAGAGCTATTACGAGTAAAGACATTCCCGAAGCTTATCGACCATCTGCGATGATGATTGGTTTAGCTTATTTGGGCTTGGTGGCAAGTTTACTTTTTGCTTTTTATTATTTATGGACTTTGGTTTAAAAAATTGATTTAAAATATGTTCCGTGTCCCGCATTAATTTATTATTAACTGCTGTGTCATAGGCATCGGAAAGCGCTGCCCTCTCCCTTTGGGTTGGCTTTTACCATTATCAAAATACTGTACAGCAATACCTTTTCAAAGTCAAATATGGTAATCATCAAACCATTTTGCGAAGGAATCGCTTTTAAGAAAGAATCATCTATTGGGTCTAAATTAATTAATTCAAGTTGCGAACAACTGGTAGCACAGAATTTATTCTGTTCGGGACGCTGACCTTTAGGTTAGCCAATCAAAAAATGTATCATTATATAGCCAAACAGGTTTAAAACCCTGTATCCAGAACAAACTAAAGTTTGTGCTACCAGTTTTAACTCATTTAAATTAATTATTAAAAACCCGATAACTTCGATACCCATAAAGCGCCACCACCACAAAGCAAATCATTGGTAAAACAAAAGAAAAGTTTACCTCTGGCACGCCCATAATCTGTGTATCTGCATATCCCGTTCCACCAATATCCAAAATCATTCCTTGTGCAGTAGGCATAATCGCACCACCCACAATTGCCATCACTAGGAATGCAGCCCCATATTTCGCATCTTCGCCCATACCTTCTAGTGCAATTCCGTAAATGGTCGGGAACATTAAAGACATACAAAAAGAAATCATTACTAAACTATATAAACCAGTCATGCCTTGTAAAAAGACAGCACCTAAGGTGAAAAAAATGGCTAAAAGTGCCATATACATTAGTAATTTTCCACTATCAATAAAGCGCATTAAGTAAGTACAAATCCAACGACCTATTAAGAAAATGACTAAAGCGGACATCGCATAAGGAACAGCAGAACGGTTGTCAATGCCTAAAGTCTCTGCATATTGATAGATATACGTCCAGCACATAATTTGTGCCCCTACATAAAACATTTGGGCAATAACGCCTTCTCTAAATTTAGGAATTTGGAAAATTCTGCTAATCGCGCTTCCTACTGATTCT
>JBGCFJ010000804.1:0-2981 GCA_045106885.1 Saprospiraceae bacterium | reverse complement strand
CTAAGTGCATTGGGTTAGAATACTCCAATTTTAAACCACCGCCACCTTTGACTCCTGACCCAAAACCAGAATGACCAGAATGAAAAAGCATCGGTAGATTTGCCTCCGCAATTACTTCATATAATTTATACGCCATGCGGTCATAAGGATAAAATCCTTGCACCGTAGGGTGAAATTTAAAACCTTTGACCTTATAATTTTCAATGAGGTTGCGCGCCTCTCTTGCGCCCATTAATCCTTTGTGTGGGTCAATACTAGCAAAAGGAATCATTACATCTGAATTCTTCATAGCCAGTTCTGCCACCTCTTCATTCGGAATTCTTTTTTTACCAACTGCATGTTCTGAATCCACCGTAAACATGACGAATGCCATATTTCTTTCTCGATAGTAATCCGCCGTTTGCTGAATGGTTGGCCTTTCATCTGTTTTAAAATATTTAGCAAACCCCGCATCTAATTCTGGGCGGTAGTCGTCATGTGGTTGGCGACAAGAAACTTCTGCGTGCGTATGGACATCAATGGCGACTACTTTTTCAATATCAATCATAGTTTTTTTTTAGAAAAGAGAGTAGAGACCGCTTTGCTGAGAGAAGAGAGACTAGATGCTAGTCCCTTATAAATCTTTGCGACCTCTGCGTTAATTATTAAGTTATTTTTGTCCTTAAACTTACTTGGACCTATTTATCTTAAGATTGAATAATAGCACATCTTCAATCCTTTAGATAATCAGAAAGAAAATTGATACCTAGAAAGAAGTGAGTAGTCAGACCGTTTATTACATAAACTGTCAGCAGTCAGATTGAATAAATGTAAATTTCTGACATTCAGTTGGTTGTCTATGTTTAATCTGACTTCTGACAGAAAATTTCAATTTTCGGTCTGACTTCTGACCTCTAAAAAATATCAGTTTATTAGCTGACGCTCTATTGTACCTACTACGAGATTTCTTTAGAAGAAATAAATAAGGTAGCAACCCCTGCTAAAAGCGTTGGTACCGCAAAAATCATAAAGTTAGTCGCCATGGTTAACCCCATACCGACCAAAATCCCACCAATCGCAGGGCCAATTACACCGCCCAATCGTCCAGCACCAATTGCCCAACCGACGCCCATCGTACGGAATTCGGTGGGATACATTCGGGCAGCTACGGCATATAATCCGACAAAGCCACCTTGTAGCCCAAAACCTAATAAACCAAAGATAAAGAGTATACTATCTGACCCAATAAATAATTGAAAAATAGCCATCAAAACAGCGGTTAAGGTAAAAAAGACACCAATGGTCTTTTTTAGACCAAACCTAGCGGAAAAGAATCCTTGGGTAATAATCCCCATAACTGCTCCCACATTGAATACGGTGCCAGCATAAATGGCTAAAGACATCGACATACCCGTACTTTCTGCCAATTTGGGTATCCAACTCGTTAGAAAATAGAGGGTAGCGAAGGCAAAAAACAAAGCCGTCCAAAGTTGAAAAGTAGGGATACGATAATCGCCTCCTAATAATTTATTGATAGGAATCGCTGATTTTTTTTCATTAATAACAGGAAGTGCCGATAGGGGAGGCCTATCCATTTTTGTCAAGATAGCATTAGCTTTATTCAAGGCATTTGCAGGTTGTTTATTTAGGTAAAAGTCAATAGATTCGGAAAGCAGAAACCAAATAATTGGAATCGTTGCTAATGTTGCAAAACCTGCAAGCTGAAACATGTGTTCCCACCCGTTGGACGGGATTACTTTTGCTGCCACTAAACCTGACAATACCGCACCTGTAGGATAGCCAGAAATAACTGCACTTACCCAAAAGTCTTTGGTGCTATTTGGCGTAAATTCAGCCGTAAGGGCAGCAGTACTCGCTAACATGCTACCAATACCAATACCACTTAAAAATCTAAGCACTCCAAGTTGGTAAACAGTAGTTGTTAGGGAAGTGAAATACATACCTAGGCCCATTACAAAAGCACTTAGTAGAATCATTTTTTTTCGACCAATTTGGTCTGCAAAAGGCGCTAAAAGTAAGGCGCCAAAAGTCATACCTGCTAATCCCGCACTAAATACAATCCCCAATGCCTGTGGGCTTGTTCCCCATGATTTGGCTATAGCAGGCGCAGCGTAAGAAATAACTAAAACATCCACGCCATCCAAAATATTCATTAAAAAACAAACAAAGATGGTCGCATATTGTAGTCCTGACATCGGACCTGTATCTAGCAAAGATTGCTTGGCTTTTGACATGTGTTTTTCGTTTAAGGCAAAAAGTAATGATTCGTCTATATTCTGAACGTGATGAAAAAGTGATTTTAGAAAGAGGTCAGAAGTCAGACCTGAAAATTACATTTTTCTGTCAGAAGTCAGATTGAATAGGTGCAAAATCTGATAATCAGTCACTTGCATTGGGTTCTTCTGACTTCTGACAGTCTATGAAATAGACGGTTTGACATCTGACTTCTAAAAATATTTTCACAAATTTATCCCGTTTTAAGTATAAAACAGCTATTTTTTTACTTTAACTCGCCTATATTCTAATACATTTAAAGGAGTATCTTTTTGATAAAGCATTGCTGCAATAGCTGCTCTATGTCTAAGAATAGCTCTTTGATTAATAGACCCTTTATCTGTTATTTCTCCATTATCAAGTGACAATTCAAAATCGGCAAAAATGGCTTTTTTGATACAAGTAGAACTACCCGTACTTGACTGCCCTAAAGTATCTAAAACCGTTTGCAGCTTTTCAACTACTTTAGGATGTTTTACAATCTCTTTGATAGTTGCACTTTCTGGTAAAGTAGTCAAATTTCTACAATAATTCAGTTCTGGAAAAATAATAGCTCCTAAATAAGCCGTATCTCTACCCGTAATAACTGCATCTTGAATCAAACCATTACCCGCAGCAATCAATTTTCCTTTCAAGACACCAACACTTACCCAAGTACCTGTATTTAGTTTGAAATCTTCGGCTATTCTGCCATCAAATATCATCCC
>JBGCFJ010000803.1:0-10552 GCA_045106885.1 Saprospiraceae bacterium | reverse complement strand
TCCGTAAAGTCGATTTTGTTCCGCTCGTAACCACCAAATTTATTTGGTAGGTTCATAAATTACGGACAGTCAATATTTTGAATCAGCCAAATAAATTTGGCGATTACGTTAGACACGCAAAGCACTAGTTTACGGACAGACTCTAATTAAACCAGCAAACACATTTATACCAAAAGCAACTTTTTAATTAAAATTAAATTTTCATTCGTCGATTTTTTCCAAACATTTAAGCTAAAGTATTTAGAAAGACAAAACATAATACCTAAATTAGCGTTTTAAAAAGACTCACGAAAAAAATTAAAATGGTATATACAACCCAAAAAAAAATAACTTTTTGGACAATGTGCATTTGTCTAGGTCTTGTATTGCCATTTCTGTCCGCTCAATCAGCCCTTCTTTCAGTTTCTAGTATTACACCATCCATTAACGATTCTTTGGAAAGTTTAATTTTACACAGTATTGATGGTCCTTATTTGTTTAAAGAAAAAAATAAGGCAAAGGTCATCCAAGTAGTAAAATCTGCCAATCAATATCATATTTTAGAAGAGGTAGTCGATTTAAGAGATGACATAACCCTTAACTGTACAGTAGATAATGAAGATAGGGATGCTTTTACTATTCCCATTCTAAAAAAAATAAAGTCCCCTAAATCAATTCATAAACAAC
The DNA here is from genome assembly GCA_045106885.1 of Saprospiraceae bacterium. Taxonomy (GTDB): domain Bacteria; phylum Bacteroidota; class Bacteroidia; order Chitinophagales; family Saprospiraceae; genus JAFMDF01. Next base: position 9,886 of record JBGCFJ010000803.1, on the reverse strand, counting down.
CTGAAAAATTATTAGCCATATCTGATATTGAAGGTAATTTCAATTCCTTCTATAGTCTTTTGGTAGCTAATGGTGTCATGGATACCGCTTTTAATTGGACTTATGGACAAGGACATTTAGTTTTGAATGGCGATTTCATGGATAGAGGAGATAATGTGACCCAAGTATTATGGTTAATTTATAAATTGGAACAAGCCGCCCAGAAAGCGGGTGGTATGGTTCATTTCATTTTAGGAAATCATGAAGTGTTAAATTTGGAAGGAAAAACGAATTATGTTGATAAAAAATACATCAAATTAGCCCAAAAATACGCTAAAAAAGAAGATAAAAAAGCTGCTTATACCCAGCTTATGGCAGATAATCAAGAATTAGTGAAGTGGATGAAATCCAAAAATGCCATGGAAAAAATTGGGAATACCCTGTTTGTTCATGGAGGCATCAGCCCAGAATTAATTAAGGCAGGTTTCCAAATCAACCAAATCAATGATATTATCAGAAATAGGCTAAACAATGGTCCTTCTTCCAATAGTTTAGACCGCCAAGACGAAGATTTTCTATTTGCCAGTCATGGTCCTTTATGGTATCGTGGATTGGCTACCCCTTATCGTAATTTTTATAAAAAATGCACTGAAAAAGAAGTCAATAAAGCTTTAAAACATTTCAGAGTTAAGCATATTTCTATCGGTCATACTATTGCTAATAAAGTTAGCTTAGATTACAATGGCGCTATCATTCGCACAGATGTTAGTCATGGAGACCAAAAAAACTCACCGACCTCGCAAGCTTTACTAATACTCGATAAACAATTATTCAGAGTAGACGGGAAAGGAACTAAAGTTGCGCTATAATACCCTAACACTATCCTACTTTTTCAAGACTATCCTACATCAGGGTTAAAGATAAACTTTCTGTTGAAGATTGTTATTTCGGGTTATAATTTTAATTACTCAATCTTTTCAAAATGTTTCTGATTGTAACAGATTGCGGTGATTCATCCAAATAACCCCTTTAGGGGTTTTATGTCGGTAGAATATTGGGGCTATTCTGATTTTACCGTGCCTTTAGGTACGGAATGTTAGACATAATGTACCTAAAAGCACATTTGGAATGCTTGAAACATCGCTTTCTACCAACATTTTGTCCCGCTGGGACAGGTTCACCGCAAAACGTTATAATTAGAAATGTTTAAATCTTAACCTATCAAAGTATAATATTTTTGTACTAATCCTTGGCATCCAAAGTCCAGCCATATCGTAATATAATCAACTAACCCTTATCTCTGACTCTTTGAATATTAATTGCAGCAATCTTCTTGCGGTCAATAATCTTAAATCATCTATCATTTTACCATCAAATATTTAAATACAATGTTGTAAATAAATTATAAAATTTTACCTTTGACGATTTCCAATAAATCTAGCTAATTAAGCTTTGGGGATTTGGCAAAAAATAACCTACGCAACAATACTATATGTTTTAAAAAAATAATTCGTGGGGTTGGATAATTCGTGGGGAATTTCGCTATAATTTTCCCCACAAATTATCTAACCCCACGAATTTACGTAGGATATTGCTTTCGTTTTCCCTTACCATAAAAAATAATTACATGAAATCAGTAGCTGTAAAAAGTCCAGGCGGACTTGACAACTTAGTCATAACTGAAAATCCTAGTCCTACGCCAAAAGCGGGAGAAATATTGGTACAATGGCATGCCACTTCTTTAAATTTCCACGACTATCTAGTAGCAGTCGGAGGAATTCCTGTGCCAGAAGGACGAATTCCCATGTCGGATGGGGCAGGAGAAATAATAGCACTCGGAGAGGGCGTAAAAAATTGGCAAGTAGGAGATAAAATCATGTCTTTATTTTTTCCAAACTGGATAGAAGGTAAACCAACGTTGCCTAAGACCATGTTTGTGAATGGAGAAACTGTTGATGGGTTTATTACCGAGCAAAGTTGTGTGGCAGCTACTTCTGTTACTGCTATGCCAAATGGCTATTCTTATGCAGAAGCTGCTACCCTACCCTGTGCCGCCGCTACCGCATGGAGAGGTTTAATGGTAGAAGGAGGCTTGCAAGCAGGAGATAGTGTTTTGATAGAAGGCACAGGAGGAATGTCTATTTTTGCCTTACAATTCGCTAAAGCAGCAGGGGCAAAAGTATATGCGACTACCTCTTCCGCAGAAAAAGCGGCTCGTTTAAAAACGATGAGCGTAGAAGCAGTCGTCAATTATAAAGAAGACCCTAAATGGGGTAAGACTATTTTTAAAATGTCTGGTGGTGGCGTAGACCATGTGTTGGATGTTGGTGGAGGGTCTACGATGCGCAATTCCATTGAAGCCGTTAAGATTGGTGGACATATTTCTTCTATTGGTATTTTGGGTGGTGGCAGAAAAGGAGAAATCACTTTTCCTAAATTATTTTTCAAGCATATTCGATTAATTGGTATCGCTGTAGGTAGTAAGGAAATGCAAGAAAAAATGGTCGCCGCTATCAATATTAATGGCATGAAACCAATTATTGATAAAAGTTTTGGTTTTGAGCAATTAGCAGCTGCTTTTAAATACCAAGCAAGTGGTCAACATTTTGGAAAGATTGTTTTGGAATGGTAAACAGTCTTTCAATTTCAACTTCAAAATCAATCTCAATTCCAAAATTTGGCTATACTTATTGAAGTTGAAGTTTTAATTTTTCATTTTGAATTAAAACCTAAATTATGAGCTATGTCATTGGGGTAGATTACGGAACAGATTCTGTTCGTTCGGTTATCGTCAATACAAAAAATGGAAAAGAAGTCAGTAGTGCTATCTTTTATTATCCGAGATGGAAAAAAGGTAAATATTGTGACCCAGCTACTAATCAATTTCGGCAACACCCACTAGATTATGTGGAGGGCTTAGAAAAATCTATCAAAAAAGCTTTAAAAGCCGCACCAAAAGGAATAGCCGCCAAAGTAGTAGGAATAGCGGTAGATACCACAGGTTCAACGCCAGTGGCAGTAGATAAGACGGGAACGCCATTGGCTTTAAATCCAAAATTCGCCGATAATCCAAATGCAATGTTCATTCTTTGGAAAGACCATACAGGCATTCAGGAAGCGCAAGAAATCAATGATTTATGCGGCAAATGGGCGATTGATTATAGCAAATATGAAGGTGGCATTTATTCTTCTGAATGGTTTTGGGCTAAAATTTTACGCACCCTCCGAGTAGATAAAAGTATCCAAAAAGCCGCTTATTCTTGGGTAGAACATTGTGACTGGATTCCATTTTTATTGACTGGTGGAACAGATGTTCACCAAATGAAACGGAGTCGATGTGCCGCAGGTCATAAAGCGCTATGGCACGAAGATTTTGGAGGCTTGCCTACCAATGAATTTTTTACTGCGCTTGACCCGCTATTAGACGGACTCACCGAAAGATTGTTTACTAAAACCTATACTTCAGAAGAATCGGCTGGACAATTATCTAAAATATGGGCAAAACGGCTGGGATTAACCCAAAAAGTCACTGTTGCCGTTGGTGCTTTTGATGCACACATGGGGGCAGTTGGGGGTGAAATTGCACCTTATCATTTGAGCAAAGTCATGGGGACTTCTACTTGCGATATGCTAGTAGCGCCGATGGAAGAAGTTGGAGATAAGCTAGTTAAAGGGATTTGTGGTCAAGTAGATGGGTCTATTATCCCTGGCATGTTAGGGCTAGAAGCAGGGCAATCTGCTTTTGGAGATGTATATGCTTGGTTTAAAAATCTATTGGCTTATAGTCTAGAAGAAGTGCTTGGTAAAAGTAAATTAATTGATAAAAAATTAAAAAAACAATTAATAGCAGAAGCGACCGATATACTTATTCCACAATTGACCAAAGATGCTCAAAAAATTGATGCGGGCACTACAGGAATCATCGCCTTAGATTGGCTCAATGGCCGAAGAACACCTGACGCTAATCAGGCATTAAAAGGCGCTATTTTTGGTTTAAATTTAGGTAGTGATGCCCCTAAAATTTTTAGAGCTTTAGTAGAGGCAACTTGTTTCGGAGCAAAAAAAATAGTCGAACGTTTTCAATCAGAAGGTATTCCTATTAAAGGAATTATCGGTTTAGGAGGCGTCGCTAAAAAATCGCCTTTTATCATGCAAACAATGGCAGATGTATTAAATCAACCCATTAAGATAGCAAAAAGCGAACAAACTTGTGCTTTAGGGGCGGCTATGTTCGCAGCAACTGCCGCTGGTGTTTATCCAACCGTTTCTAAAGCGATGAAAAAAATGGGTGCTGGATTTGATAAAATCTATCAACCGAGTCCCAAACAAGTCGCTATTTACGAGGCTATTTATAAACAATACAGTGAATTTGGAAATTTAGTGGAAGCAAATAATAAAAATGAGTTATAAAAGTATAAAAAGAGCTGCTTACGAAGCCAATATGCAACTCCCAGAATTGGGATTGGTCTTATTCACTTTCGGGAATGCAAGTGTAGTGGACCGAGCAAAAGGTGTTTTTGCCATTAAACCAAGTGGTGTTCCTTATAAAGATTTAAGGGCAAAAGATATGGTCATTGTTGACTTTGAAGGAAAAACAGTCAAAGGCAAAATGCGCCCATCTTCCGATACCAAAACCCATGCAGTTTTATACAAGCATTGGGCACATATTGGTGGTATTGTCCACACTCATTCAACCTACGGAACAGCTTGGGCGCAAGCACAAAAAGATGTGCCAATTATGGGTACAACCCATGCCGACCACCTAACGGTAGATATTCCCTGTGCCCCTCCGATGTCGGATGAAATGATAAAAGGGAATTATGAACGAGCCACTGGTTTTCAGATTTTAAAAGAATTTGAAAGAAGAGGCCTTTCTTATGAGGAGGTAGAAATGGTTTTATTAGGCAATCATGCACCATTTACTTGGGGAAAAACGGTTCATAAAGCAGTCTATAATTCGGCGGTATTAGAGGAATGTGCGAAAATGGCTTATTTGTCTTTAGGCATTCGTCCCCTAGCGCCTAGATTAAAAGACACTTTGATTCAAAAACATTACGAGCGAAAACATGGACCTGATTCCTATTACGGACAGGCCTAAGAATGAGGGAATGAGAAAATGATGCGACCGTCAACTGTAAACCATTTAACATAGACCGATAATAATAACAAACTTGCCAATATGAATAATTTTAAAAAGTACGAAGTCTGGTTTATTACGGGTAGCCAGCATTTATATGGTTCCGAAGTTTTAAAACAAGTTAAAGCCAATTCTAAAATCATTGCTCAGTCTTTCCATAAAGCAAAAAGCGTCCCTGTTAAAATTAAGTTTAAAGCCTTATTGACTAGTCCTGAAGCAATTAAAAAGCTTTGTCAAGCTGCCAATCAAAGTGACAAATGTATTGGGCTAATTGCATGGATGCATACTTTTTCTCCAGCTAAAATGTGGATTAATGGCTTAAAAATCCTGCACAAACCTATGCTACATTTGCATACGCAATTTAATACGACCATTCCTTGGAAAACAATTGATATGGATTTTATGAATCTAAATCAATCTGCACATGGCGGTAGAGAATTTGGATTTATCAATACTAGAATGCGTCTAAATCGCAAAGTAGTCGTTGGACATTGGCAGGACCAAGAAGTGGTCAAAAACATAGCTATTTGGACTAGAGTTGCCACAGGTTGGGCAACGACCCAAACCATGAAAATTGCTCGTTTTGGGGATAATATGCGTCAAGTTGCGGTAACCGAAGGAGACAAAGTAGCCGCTCAAATCCAGTTTGGTTATTCCGTTAATGGTTTTGGAATGGGCGATTTAGTAACTCATATTGAAGCAGTTTCAAAATCAAATATTAAGCAGACTATCGATGCTTATTTTGAGGAATATCAAATATTAAAACCCTTACACAAAAAAGGGAAAAAACATCAGTCTTTAATAGCAGCTGCAAAAATTGAAGTAGGTTTGCAGTCCTTTTTAGAAACAGGTGGATTTACTGCTTTTACTGATACTTTTGAAAATTTAACAGGCTTAACCCAATTACCTGGTATTGCCGTGCAACGATTAATGGCAAAAGGTTATGGTTTTGGTGCAGAAGGGGATTGGAAAACGGCTGCTTTAGTCCGCACAATGAAGGTGATGGGGGCTGGTTTAGCTGGCGGCAATTCTTTTATGGAGGATTATACGTATCATTTTAATCCGACCAATATGGCAGTTTTAGGTGCGCACATGTTAGAAATATGTCCCTCTATTGCCAATAAAAAGCCAATTTGTGGCATTCATCCTTTAGGTATTGGTGGAAAATCCGACCCCGTTCGGCTTATTTTCAAAGTAGCAAATGGACCTGCGTTAAATGCTTCTATGATTGACCTAGGCAATCGTTTTCGCTTATTAGTCAATACTGTGGAAACGATACAACCTGAAGCAGCATTACCTAAATTACCAGTTGCCAGCGTATTATGGAAGCCACATCCTGATTTAAAAACTGCTGCTGCCGCTTGGATACTTGCAGGAGGTGCACACCATACTTGCTTTAGTCAAAATTTAGGTCCAGCATATTTAATAGATTATGCAGAAATGGCAGGCATTGAGTATGTACAAATCGACCAAGACACAAAAATAAAAAAAAAAAAAAAAGAATTACGATGGAATGAATTATATTATCACCTCGAAAATGGGGTAAAATAATTAGGAGAAGAGAGAGATTAGAGCCCCTTTCATTGAGAGAAAAGAGATGAGGCAGAATATTCTAACCGTAACTTAACTTTCTAAATTCAAAAGATGTTTAAATATTGATGGTGGGGCAGCTAGGTAACGGGAGATTTTTAAGGGAGGATAAAGGTTGATTTTTCGTTGAAAAATCAACCTTTATCCTCTCTTAATATCTCTTCACAGTCCAGTGTTACTTTTATCAAAAGAAAATCCCACACCTACCCTAGCATTCAAGGTTCGATTATCCGTCAAATCTATCAAGCCTAGAACGTTATCCGTCAGTGCAAATAATTGTAACGGGCCAAGTGCTAGTGTCGCATTTAAGCCTAATACCACCGCTGATTCGTTCATTAGTCCAACTGTTGTACCAAGGTTTAAATTTTTATGAATTTGATAGTTTGCACCTAAAGAAAGAGCGGAAAAATTATTATTATGGAAAGAAGAAGTGTAATAAAAAGTACCGTTAAAATATAATTTATCATTTAAGGTATAACCTAATCCAAGGTAAAACTGAGCAGGTAAGCTAGTAGAAAAGGACTGATTTATTCCTACAAAATCAACAATGTCTAAAGAATCTTCTACGCTATCAAAAGAAATAATTTCCGCACCATCAAAAGTCAATTGCCCTAGGCTAAGTCCATCAAATTCAAAAGTCTGATTGGCGGAATAATTTTTAGCATTATCTGTCCAATTAATTTTTCCAATATCTAATGCGCTAGCAGTCAATGTTAACTGCTCATTAATTTGCCAATTGAAGCCAATATCTATTGCGAAACCATTATTACTTGAAAAATTAAATAAATCGTCATTCAAATTGAATAATAAAGAAGGAGATTGAATAATGACGGCTTCATTATCGGTAAAATTCAGTCCTATTGGGCCAAAATTAAAAGCAGATAAATCACCATTTTGTCCAGCTATATCTACTTCCATATCCATATCCAGAGACAATTGATAAATATCATCATCCGTCAATAAAGAAATATTTGATTTTCGAGTAATGGCAGCAGAATGTCCTGAAAGATATTTTACTCGACCACCAATTTGAAACTTATCAAATTTCACCGCTCCTCCAATACTTAATTCTTCGTAAGATAGCGCCGAAAAATCGGTATTTAAAGATAAATTTTGACCAATAAAAGGAGCATTACCTTGAATAGCTACTGCCAATAAAGCGCCAGCATAATCAATAATGCCTTTAGTTCTAGCAGCGTGATGTACTGAAATAGACCAATTCTTTTGATTATAAATAAACCGAAAAGTTGCTATATCTGAACCAACATTTAATACATTATCTTGTCCAAAAGCCAATGCTGTCTGGGGATAACGCAACACATTATCAGTAGTTCGATTGCCAATAAAATCTTGATAAGTTGGTCCGTTAGAATAAATATTAGCATTTATTGGAAAAAGCGTAAATTCAAGTGATTGATTTCCAATATAGGAAGGATTAATGGATTGCTGGTCTATTAAATGATTTAAACCAAACAAACTTATTTGCGATTGCGCATAAATAATAAAGGAACTAAATAAGCAACAAAAAAGAAGTAAATGTTTTTTCAATGCACTAAATTGAGAAGGTGAATATTAGGCGTTGAGTTAAAAGTGATGAATGATGAGTGGCGTCATACTCCTCATTTTTAACTTATAACTAATAAGCCCACTTCAAATAAATCGCCCCCCAAGTATAACCACCTCCAAAAGAAGTCAAAATAAGATTATCTCCTTTTTTTAGTTGGTCTTCATAATCCCATAAACACAGTGGAATCGTACCCGCTGTCGTATTGCCATATTTGTGAATATTCATCATGACTCGTTCCATTGGGTAATCCGCCATCTTTGCCACCGTTTCGATAATTCGTCGATTCGCCTGATGTGGTACTAACCAATTAACGTCTGAAACGGTTAAATTATTCCGAGAAATGACCGTTTTGACAGCTTTTGACATATTTGAAACCGCAGCCTTGAAAACAGGACGACCATTTTGCACGACAAATTGCTCCCTTGCCATTATATGGTCAACAGTTATCGGATGGGCAGAACCACCAGCTTTGATATACAAATTGTCTTTACCACTACCATCAGATTTAAGCAAAGCATCTTGTATGCCAACTGCCTCTTCGGTAGGTTCTAAAAGAACTGCGCCTGCTCCATCTCCAAAAATGATACAAGTCGCTCTATCCTGATAATCAATAATGGAAGACATTTTATCCGCCCCCACTACAATTACTTTTTTATAAGCACCTGTTTCTATAAATTTAGCCCCAGTTGCTAAGGCAAATAAAAAGCCAGAACAAGCGGCGCTAAGATCATAAGTAAATGCATTTTTACAGCCTGTATTTAAGGCAATAATATTAGCAGTATCTACGACTTTAATATCAGGAGTAACCGTCGCACAAATGACTAAATCTATTTCCCCAGCATCCGTATTCGTCTTTTCTAGTAATAATTTAACTGCGGCTGTTCCCATCACAGACGTACCATTCCCCTCTCCTTTTAAAATTCTGCGTTCTTGAATACCTGTTCGAGTACGAATCCATTCATCATTCGTATCCACCATTGTTTCCAATTCCTTATTCGTTAAAACATAATCAGGAACATATCCCGCAACACCAGTAATAGCAGTATTAATGTTCAGCATATTATATATTTTAATTATTTTTATGTATCTTAAACAATATAGTACTTAAAGGTCCGTTTTGTAGTTGACATTCCTAAAAATACTTACCTGCATTTATCAAAAAAAAACAAACATAAGTACTCAGACAAATTTAAGTTAACAACTTTCTGCTAACAAATTAAACTATACTCGTCAAAAAAACGCTATGCCCTCTGTGTACTCCGTTCCTCTGTGGTAAAAATAAGCTATGTTCGTCCAAGTAAAAGATGTTTGTTTATTTTTGTCGTATTACTTACTTAAGAAAAGTAGTACTCCTTCAAAATTAAGGTGCGAAGATATTAACACCTTAGGCATTTTTGGAATTTTTACTAGTATATTTTACTTTCCTTTACTCGTTTTTACATTCTTCAAGAGAAAAACTCATTATAGGCTATTTTTTATCAAATTTATAACTATTTATAAATCAGTTTATTGAGTAGATTATTTTTATAATCATCAATAAATTTTGTACTATTCTTAATATTGAATATTTAGAGTAGTTACGCGCTTCTACTTCTTGTATTATCCAAATTTTT
>JBGCFJ010000802.1:0-4313 GCA_045106885.1 Saprospiraceae bacterium | reverse complement strand
TCGTGTTGTCATTTACTATAATGTTCCCTATATTTACTCTTAGAAGTAACTAAAAAAAATAATCTCCCAAAATTAATCTCTAATCCTAACGCGGCAAAGCCGCTACCATAAAAGTCAGAAGTCAGACCGTTTACTTCGTAAACTGTCAGATGTCAGATTTGCTTTATGGTCAAAAGTCTAACTTCTGACAGAAAAATGTAATTTTTCGTTCTTACTTCTGACCTGTTTACTATCAATGCTTTAGAACTATTTCTTGCCACATTTGCGCAGAAAATAATTTCTAAGAAACTAAGAAACTAAACAACTCCTATTAATACGGATTTATGACTAGTCAATTAAGTCTACTAAAATTGGTGATTATTTTGTCTCTTTTGTTTAGCTTTTCAACCAAAGCCGAAGCACAAGACCCCCGTTTTGCCCAATTTTATGCAGCTCCCGACCAATTAAATCCAGCGTTGAATGTCGTGTACGATGGACAAATGCGGTTTATCGTAAACTATAGAGACCAATGGTCTTCTGTCTTAAATGACGTCCCATTCCGCACACTTGCTGTTCATTATGATTATCGGATGAATGTTGGCAAAAACGATTACTTATCCATTGGCTTTAGTGGCTTACAGGATGAAGCAGGTATTTCTCGTTTAAAACGAACAAAAGGACAAGCCAATTTAGCCTTTATGAAATATTTAGGTGGTAATCGACAAAGAGATTTTTATTTAGTCGCAGGGGCGCAAGCTGGCGTGGGGCAACATTCTTTGGATTGGAGTGATTTATGGTTTTCTGAGCAATTTGATGTTGGCAATGTAGCTATTGATTTCAATGTGTCTTCAGGCGAAGTGGAAAATCGTACAGGTCGTATTTTTCCAGATTTTAGTGCAGGATTATTATGGTATATGGTTGGAGATGATTTTTCTTTTTACTTTGGTGGCGCTTTATATCATTTAAACACGCCTAATATTTCTATTTTTGAAAATAGCATTGACCGTTTGAACCGTCGATATGTTGGTCATTTAGGTGGGGAAATAGCTATGACAGAATATTTAAGTGCCTTGCCCGCAGCCTCTATCAATTTCCAAGGACCAGCCATGGATATAAATATTGGCACTAATTTTAGATATACTTCTGGTGAATTAAACGATTTAGCATTAAGAATTGGTGGCTGGGCACATATCGCTGGAACAGAGAACAGCGGCACTGCCTTCGAATCATTTACTGTCACTAGTATGCTAGAGATGAACACTTGGATGCTTGGCATTAGTTATGATATTAATACCTCTCAATTAACGCCAGCTTCTAATGCAAGAGGCGCTTTTGAAGCTTCTTTTATTTATATTATTCCGACAAGTGGGAAACGTCGTACTAAGGTTATCTGTCCTAAATTTTAACCAATACGAACAAAATTAAACTAACTTCTTTTCTTTGTACGAGCGTAGCTTATTTTTATCATGGAGGAACGGAGTACATAGAGGGCACAGAGTTCTTTTGACGAGTATAGTTTAATTTGTTAGAATAAAATTGTTAACTTAAATTTGTCTGAGTACTTAGTAACGAAATAAGAATCCGTTCGTCATAAAGATACATAGAAATTATTCATGTTACACAAAGTGCAATTAATTAGCGCCAAAGGTGCGGCATCTGCTAGCATTGGGTGTCAACCCAATGGCATTATAACGGATATAACCTATAATAAAGGAGCGCTGAAGGTGCGACATAAATTGACTACAAATTGGCTATGTCGCTCTTTCAGAGCTTTGATTAATTATAAAAACTATAACACTTCCTTGGGCTGTCACCCAAGGCTATGATATATCGCACCTTTGATGCTAGTGTGTAACATGAGGAAGTCATTCATTCCATATATACTATAAGAAAATTACCATAAAATACTAATAATGAGTCATACTCCACCATTATTCAAAGATTATTCTCCAGCGTTAACTGCCATTCTTCCAATGCTTTATGCTGCTTGGTCAGATATGGTTTTAACACCTACCGAAGTAAAATTTTTACTAAAAAAAGTAGATACTTTACAGTTTTTGCCTGAAGCGGAACAAGACTTGGTTAAGTCGTGGATGAATCCGAGAACACCGCCTTCTAGGCTGTTATATCTTCATTGGGAAAATATTCTAAAAAAAGGGGCAAAGAACCTACCAAAATCTTCTAGAAAATCATTAGTTGATTTAGGTTTAGCAATGGCTAAGAAAAATGCTAAAGTTAATCAGGTAGCAGGATGGAATGACCAATCAGCGAGGAAGGAATTAGAAGAATTAGAGGAGCAATTAAATGTAGTTACTTGGGATACTTATCAACGAATCTTTCCAACGTCAGGGCCAACTTCCTCAGAAACGCATGCTTTTGACATTCCTAAAATGACTGCTTTCTTGGATGGAGATACGCATGAATTAAGAAATAAAGTCAAAAGATTTTTCTTAGACCCTGTTTTTCATTATAGACCATTAAGAACTAAAGAAAGATACCGAAAACAAGTCACCCAATGGTGCAAAATGATGGGTGACCAAGGATATGGTGGAGCAGCCTTTCCCGAAACTTATGGTGGCGGGAATAGCATGAAAGATTACATCGCTATCTTTGAAACAGCTTCTTATTTTGATTTAAGTTTAGTCATCAAATTTGGGGTACATTTCGGATTGTTTGGTGGAAGTGTTTTTTATTTAGGCACTAAAAAACACCATGATAAATACCTCAAAGATATTGGAACAATGGCTTTACCTGGCTGTTTTGCCATGACAGAAACAGGTCATGGTTCTAATGTTCGTGGTCTGGAGGTAACCGCTACCTATGATGCTACTTCCGATGAAATAGTCGTTCATTCCCCTAATTTACAATCTGGTAAAGAATATATTGGGAATGCTTTAGATAGTAAAATGGCTTCCGTATTTGCTCAATTGATTGTGGATGGAGAAAATCATGGAGTACATGCTATCTTAGTGCCTTTAAGAGACAAAAATCACAAATTATTACCAGGTATAAAAGTCAAAGACAATGGCTATAAGGTAGGCTTAAATGGCGTGGATAATGGGCGTATTTGGTTTGACCAAGTGCGAGTACCAAGAGCAAATTTATTGGATAGATATGGCGCAATTAATGATAATGGCGAATATGAAAGTCCTATTGCCAATCCATCTAAAAGATTCTTTACGATGTTGGGCACCTTAGTAGGTGGTCGAGTATCTGTGCCTAAAGCGGGTTTGAGTGCCGCTAAATCAGGGTTGACCATTGCCATAAAACATGCCTTAAAAAGGCGACAATTTGGTCAAAATACGACCACTCCAGAAACCCTTTTATTAGATTATCCAAGTCACCAACGCCGCTTAATGCCTTTGTTGGCTAAGAGTTATGCATTGACCTTTGCTTTGAATTATTTGGCTGACCGCTATGTCAAAAGAACAGAAGAAGATATTCGAGAAATAGAAACTTTGGCGGCGGGTATGAAATCTTATGCCACTTGGTTTGCCACTGAAACTTTGCAAGCATGCAGAGAAGCTTGTGGTGGTAAAGGATACTTAGCAGAAAACCGCTTTGCCGATTTAAAAGCAGATTCCGACATCTTCACTACTTTTGAGGGAGACAATACGGTACTGATGCAATTAGTTGCCAAAGGTGTTCTAACCACCTTCAAAGAATCCTTCCACAACGAGGGTATGATGGGCGTTTTGCGCTTTGCAGGACAGCGTTTTGGTACTTCTATTTCTGAAAAAAATCCATTAGCGATTCGAAACACAGATAAAGACCATTTATTGGCCGCTGAATTTCAATTAGCAGCTTTTCGATATAGAGAAAGCCATTTAACGTATTCGGTAGGTCAACGTTTACGAGGACTGATTAAAGATGGTATGTCGTCTTATAACGCTTTTTTAAGGTGTCAATCTCATTTATTGGCTTTAGCAAATGCTTATGTAGAAGTTAAGGTATTAGAAAAATTTCTGGAAGCTATTGACCAACAAGCGGATGCATCTATAAAAAAAGCACTTCAGAAATTATGTAACTTATATGCCTTACATACTATTGAATCTCATAAAGGCTGGTTCTTAGAAGTCGATTATATGACAGGGGCGAAAACAAAGGCTATCCGACGTTTAGTGGATGATTTATGTGGGGAAGTTCGAGTAGATGCGCACTGTTTGGTAGAAGGTTTTGGGATTCCAGATGGGTTGTTGGGGGCGCCTATTGCGGTTAAATAGGGATTCCCGATGGATTAGAACTCAACCCTTGATAAAAGATTATTGGTAAAGTACCAAAATAGTTGCAAGTCAATGGTGGGGTATACTTTGAAAGTATGCCCCACCATCAAC
>JBGCFJ010000801.1:0-4610 GCA_045106885.1 Saprospiraceae bacterium | reverse complement strand
TCGACACTTTATGATGGGCTCTTTTTCCACTATACTTCGTTAAAAAATATTTCCGTAGCGGGGCTATGCAAAGATTTTTTGCCTCGTCTAGCGAAAAAATAGCCTAAATCAAAAGTGACGATTATTTAATAGTAGGTACTTAACAGGAACGATGAAAAAATATATTTACACCGTTCCTAATGCGCAAACCATAAAAACTTTTTGAAATAATAAACGATTTAGTGTTAAGAGTAAATAGAATAATGTAGGTTTGTGAAGTAGATATGCGATATTGCGTAGAGCAAAGTGGATAATACACTAAATCATTAACAATAAACAACCAAACAAAAGGAAACTATCCCACCCACTCTACGCTCATTTATAAAATAAATAATGAGTAAGAAAAAGAAAAAAAATGTCAAAGGGCAGAAATTAGCCGCCCATACCTTAAGAGTAGAAATTAAAAGATTATTTAAGCGAACTCCACAGAAACGATTTAATGCGAAACAGATTATTCGCAAGTTAAAATTAGCCAATTCTAGAGATTCCGTGCAAAATGCGCTGGAAAAACTTGCCGACAAAGAAGTCATCCGTTCGATTGGTGACGATAAATTCAAATTTAATATCAAAGAAGCAGGAGGACGAGGTTCCGCTGATGGTGAAAGAACGGTTTATGAAGGTCGAGTTGATATGACTCGGTCTGGCTCCGCCTATATTGTTATCGATGGTTTGGAAGATGACATTCATGTTTCTGCTAAGTATTTAAAAACTGCCCTTAATGGTGATACGGTCAAGATTAATACTTGGCATCCAAGAGGTCGAATTAAACCAGAGGGAGAAGTATTAGAAGTATTACAGCGAGGTTCTGAATATTTTATAGGTACGTTCTCCAAGTCTCAAAAATATGGTTTTGTCATGCCCGACAAACTCAATATGCCTGTCGATATTATTGTTTTCCCAGAGGAACAAAATGAGGCAAAAGATGGAGAGAAAGTAGTCGTTAAGATTATTAAATGGCACGATAAAGGGAATAAAAGCCCTGTTGGTACAATTACCTCGGTACTCGGAAAATCTGGCACGAGTGATATAGAAATGAAGTCCATTTTAATTAACAATGGCTTTAATTTAGAATTTCCTGAGGATGTGTTAGCAGAAGTTGCTGCTTTTCCTGATGGTGTGGATGAAGGAGAAGTTGCGGTTAGACGAGATATGCGGACGATTGCCACCTTTACTATTGACCCTGTAGATGCGAAGGATTTTGATGATGCTTTATCCATTGAATATTTTGAAGATGGCAGTTGTGAAATTGGGGTGCATATTGCAGATGTAACGCATTTTGTCAAACCTAAAACAGCATTAGATAAAGAGGCTTATTTACGGTCAACTTCTGTTTATTTAGTAGATAGAGTTTTACCGATGTTACCCGAAAAATTATCCAATGGTCTTTGTTCTTTGCGACCTAATGAGGATAAATACACTTTTTCCGCTGTTTTTAAATTTGACAAAAAAGATAAATTAGTCGGTAAATGGTTTGGTAAAACACTGACGCATTCTGACCGTCGATTTGCTTATGCCGAAGCACAAGAAGTGATTGAAACGGGTGAAGGAGATATGGCTAAAGAAATTAAGGACATGGCTAGAATCGCTCGAAAAATGCGCAAACAGCGATTTAAAGAAGGAGCGATTGCTTTTGAAAGTGAAGAGGTTCGATTTAAATTAGACGAAAATGGGGTACCTATTGACGTGTATATTAAAGAGCGTAAAGAAGCGAATTTATTGATTGAAGACTTTATGCTATTGGCCAATAAAGAAGTGGCGTTGTACGTCAATAAAAAAGAAAAGCCAGAGATTCCTTATGTTTATCGAGTCCACGACTTACCAAATCCTGATAAAGTAGCGGAATTTGCTCGATTTGCTTTTGAATTAGGGGTTAAGATGAAAACGGATACGCCTGAGCAAATTGCTCAAAGTTATAATGACTTAGCTAAATTGGCAGAAAAAGATGATGCGTTGAAGCAGTTGCAGCCAATAGCTATTCGGACGATGGCAAAGGCAGAATATTCTACTAATAATATAGGGCATTATGGCTTAGGTTTTGAATTTTATTCGCACTTTACTTCCCCTATTCGTAGATATTCTGATGTTTTGGCTCATCGAATTTTATATCAAGTCTTAGCAGGTAAAAATTATCGAACCGATAAAGAAAAATTAGAAGCCCAGTGTAAGCATATTTCTCTGATGGAGCGAAAAGCTACTGATGCAGAACGAGAGTCTATCAAATATAAACAAGTCGAATTTATCCAGAATCATGTTGGCGAAACTTTTGATGGCGTTATCTCAGGCATCATTGACCGAGGTGTTTTTGTAGAATTATCGCATAGTAAATGTGAAGGCATGGTTGGTTTTGATTCTATGAAAGAAGCTTTTGAAGTGACTGACGGGCGATTGAAAGCGGTTGGTCAACGGACTGGCACTACCTACAAAATGGGTGACCATGTTCGAGTCGTTATTACAGATACGGATTTGCAACGACGACAGATTAATATGGAATTTGCTGATGAATAAATAATCAACTAGGAGGATTTACGGCGGATATAGGCGGATTGAAGGGATGATGGACGGATTTTTTCTTAGTAATAGTCTCCGATAAAATAATATATCCGTTGGGTTTCACTCAATATTCTTGTTTTTTCCCAACGGATGAACAAAATCCAACGGATTTAGATAGGTATTGTATTAGTGAAATTGTAAGTATTAACTTGACCAACTACAAAAGAAGCATCAACCTAAAAATCAATAAGTTGAAAGGACTAATTCGTCCGACATCTATCTAATCTGTTCAAATCCGTAGTGAATCCTACTAGCTCGTATATTAATATAGAATCTTGTAATTTTGTCCTTCCTTCTTCAAAATAAGAACATAAAAAATGCAGTTAAACTTAGAAATAGGCGTCCCTAGTAAACAAGAGTGGATTGACGCAGTGATGGCAGATTTTAACACCTTTCTACAAGACCATGCAGACTGTGAACGAAAAGCCTCTTCTATGGCGATGAGTTTTGTGGCTAAATACCCGAATCGGACGGAAATCATTCCTGAATTAATAGAAACGGCGGTGGAAGAATTAGAACATTTCCAACAAGTTTATGCTTTGATGGAAAAACGAGGGGTGGAATTGCCCGCTAAAATGACCAAAGATTTTTATGTCGCTCGCCTACTAAAACAAGCCTATTCTGACCCAGAACGACGATTTATGGACAGATTGCTCATTGCTTCTGTCTTGGAAACTAGAGGTGCGGAACGTTTTAAAATGGTTGCCGATGCTTTGGTAGAACCTGAATTAAAACGTTTTTATAAAATGCTCTGGACTTCTGAGGCGAAACATGGGCATATTTTTGTTAAGATGGCGATGAATTATTTTAATCGGAAAGATGTTTATGATCGGTTGCATTGGTGGATTGATAGAGAGGTGGAGGTGATTGAGAGTTTGGAAATTCGGGCTGCTTTGCATTAGAAAACAATTCTCATCTGATAGACTCTTTTCTCATAAATTATAGCTTCAAAACAATGATACGATTTCAATTTTTTCCACGCTCTCAGGGAATAACATCAGAAATAAAAAAGGTAATAACTTGTTTTGAAAAAGTAGATTCAAAAATATCTTCAACCAATTTCAAACTTAGTAGCAATGACGTCCTTGAAATAATAAGGCCACATCTAGAAGAAATAGATTATAAAGTTGAAACAGGAAAAAGGAAAAATGATAAAATTCCAGTACCTGTTCTTTTTGGTTTTGATAATAGAATTGATAAAAGCTTTAATGCAGATGCGTTAAGTAGAGATGGCAAAATAGTCATCGAAATTGAAGCTGGTCGAGCTGTTGATAATAATCAATTTCTAAAAGATATTTTTCAAGCATGTATGATGTTTAATGTTGAATATCTGGTTATTGCAGTCAGGAATGAATATCGAAAATCTGATGATTTCGCAAAAATTTATACCTTCCTTGAAACCCTTTATATCAGTAGTAGATTACATTTGCCTTTAAAAGGAATATTACTAATAGGTTATTAATAGTCTTAACAGCGAATATTTATTGGTAAATTACAATATTGAATAGTTGAATGAAATTCCGTCTTAAATAAGCAAAATCTCAGAAACTATTTGAATTTAAATGTTTTTTGAATAGTTCTATTACATTCCACATAAAATGGAGGCTTTGGCAACAAAATCAAATGATGGTAGTGCTATAAATGTAATGCTAGATTTTTTTTTATTCCAAGTATTTACTGAGACTTTTGCATAAGAAGCAGCATTACATTTGACCCTCTACCCAAATGAGTACTAATTTATCAAATTATATCATGAAGATAAAATATAAACAACCCTGTTATTTTAGATTTGGATAAAAAATGTCGGATTAATCGCTTCAAAGTATTGAATAACAAACACTATTTCATCCCAAATTCTTAAAACGAAATCTCTAAAATTAATAAAGAAAAAATAATACCAATATGGCAAATATCTTAGAAGCTATTTTCAATATTTCAACATTAAGCCCTAATAAAATTAAGGAAATTACACTTGCTTCAAATGGAAGTAAAAGCTTAGAAATTTTCATTAAAAATTCTTT
>JBGCFJ010000800.1:0-3909 GCA_045106885.1 Saprospiraceae bacterium | reverse complement strand
TTTTTCGGATTGCAGTATAATTATAAAACAAAGAGGACAAAGTATAACAAATTGAGGTAGGTTTTTTATTTTCATAACTGAGAGCCTATATTCTATTGTTTTATCTTATAACAGTATAGGTTTGGGAACTAAAAGGAATTAAGTAAGTAAGTAAGTAAGAAAAGAACTATAACACATTGAGGGGTTGGTATTTTTTAAGGAACTTATATTATGGGAGAAAATAATGCACTACAAAAAGGAGGACGAAAGAAAAAGTCTTCTAAGAATGTCATTAAACTGATTCGTAAATCTAATGAATTAGTAGAAGCTAGATATAAATTTGATATTTGGGAGACTAGAGTATTCACTAAAATGCTTACAATGGTCCAACGGCATGATAGTGACTTTCAAGAATATCGCATATACCTAAAAGAGATTGTTAAGGATTTTCAAATTGAAAATAATAAAGATGCCTATGATCGGTTGAGAGCAGGGGGGTATAAACTAATGAGTAAAATCATTAAAACTATTCGAGACACTGATGAAGGTTTGATGGAATTAGCTACTCCTATTGTTGTAGGGGTAAAAAATCCAGTAGATACAAAGAGTGAAGGTGCTAAGTTTATAGATGTTTCTTTTCATCCAGAAATGAGGCCGTTTCTACTGTCGCTTAAATCTAAATTTACGATTTATGATGTGCGAAATATTTTAAAATTACCTAGTGCTTACTCTATCCGAATATATGAATTACTTAAACAATATGAAAAAATAGGTAGGCGAAAGTTTGAGTTACAAGAATTAAAAGAAATCATAGGGGTCATCGAGGAAGTAGATAATAATGGAAAGAAAAGTTATAAGGATAACTATCCTTTATTCGGAAATTTTAAACAACGGGTATTATTGAAGTCGCAGAAGGATTTAAAAAAGTTAACGGATATTCAGTTCTCTTTTGAACCTAAAAAGACGGGAAGAAAAATAACGCATATTATTTTTAATATTTTCCCTAATCGAGAAAATGACATGAAAGCGGAAGCGGACTTATTTAATGAAGTAGAAGCAGTAGCTATTGTTTCACCAGTTGAAGATGTTGTAGAGAAAGAGTTTTATGCCTTAGTTAAAAAATGGGTTAGCCGAACTATTGTCGATAGTTGGGTTGCCACACTACCAGAAGCACAAATTAGAATTGGAATTAATTATACCTTACGGTTAATTAAATCTGGAAAACCAATAAAAAACATACCTGCCTACTTTCAAAAAATGGTTAGGACTAGTGACTTGAAGGATACTATTCAAGAAAAGAAAGATAAAATAATTGCTAAAAAAGTCAAAGCTAAGGAAGCCGATTTAAAGTTGGGGAAGCTTAAAATTAAAATGCAAGATTTAATGCGAGAATTACACAGAAAAGAAAATGCATTGATAGAAGCTATCTTCTTACAGTTTCCAGATGCCGAATCACAGATGATAGCAAAAGCAAGGGAAAGAATTTTCTCAGGTTACGATGTAGCTAAATCTGTGGAAGAGAACAAAACAAGTCCTATTTTTTCAGCAGCCATACGTACTACAATTTTTGAAACCTATCCTAATAGATTCACAGCCTTACATAGACACTATCACCCAGAGATTGCTGCGGTTAAGCAATTGATAAAAAGTGCTTAATTCTAGATTTCTTAGTTAAATGAGATATGAGGTACTTTGTTTTATTTAAAATCTATTTAGTAAATTAGTAAACTAATTTACTTTTATTGATTTGACTATGCATCAATTAATAGTAGGTATCCATAGTTATTTAGGCGCTTACACAAAATTTAAAATCAACAAATTGTCGATATTTTGAAATGTCGATAATTGTTAATCTCAACTTCAACCTCAAATTCCCGCCGAAGGTGGTTTAAAATTGAAAATTTGAAATTTAAAATTAAATTTTACTTAGCTTCTTAACTTCAATATTAAGTTGGCTACCCATCTAAAGTTGGACACTCAAGTTTAGGGTAGACAACGGAAAATCTATATTTTTCGACGCTTGTAGCAGCGAATATAGATTCGCTGTTGTCAAAAATGTCCAATCTTAGACGAGTAGCCATTAAGTTCATCATCACATTGATCATGAAGTTGCTTGTTGAGAAATTAATTATTCTACCTTGCCACCAATTTTCCATTAGTTTCCTTTAGTATCGTTGAATATACTTAGTTCATGTTTGTCTCACGGGAGGAGCTTCGTTATAAATGTTAAATTGAAGGTAAATCTTTTTTTGAAAGTAAATTTGTAAACTAATTAACAAATTTACTTTAATCTGTACCTGCTATCCTTGAAAAAAGGCCTTGAGAAATTTAGATGCATTTTTGATTTCTGGCTTAGTATTTAATTTTTTCTTGTAAATTAATTTACAAATTTACTTATTTGCTCAGTTTTGGATTAGTTGAAGCTATTTTTTGAGAAAAAAAATGAATTTGATTTGCTCAAAATAATTTAGTAGTCTTTTTTCTTAACTTGAAATAATTTTTTATTTCTATTTGGTCAAATAATTTTATTTTTCTGTGATGAACTCAAAAAAGCCGAAAAATTTAAAATTTGATTAATACTAAAAGTAGATTTGTAAATTAGTAAATTAGTTTACTTTTTAAGAAAAAGGCTAATGAACACTAGAAAAAATATAAATTAAGCATTTTTAGTCTGTACTAGCTTTTCTATTCCTAATCGTACCAATATTCAATAATTACTTTTCCTGCCCTCTAGTGTCAAAAAAAATAGCTTAAAATGGATTCTTAAATTAAATTTGAATCACAAATAATTGATGGCGGATTTTAGGTTTTTAGAAATATTTTAGCTTAAGTAAATTTGTAAATTTATTTACTTAATAAATTCTTGCCTGAAAATTGACTCATTGGCCTTAATCCTCATTTCAAAAAATATATTTTTTGGAACTGCTTATTTTGAATCAGTATTTTTTTTGTTACTCTATTAGTAAAATAGCAATTGATTTTAGATGGACTAGATTTTTCTTAATTAATTCGCTTTACTCCTCCCCTTTTAAGTTAGGAGACATCTTTTTTATGAAAAAAAGTTTACAAGTTTACAAATTTACTTGATTATTTGCTGTATCCACTTTTTAATTTAGCAAAATTGATAGGTACTAGTTAATATTTTAATTCGTAATTACGAATGATTCAATTCTTGATATTTTATCAATAGTAAATTTGTTTACAAATTTACTATTTTGTGTGTGAATGAGAATTTCAGCAAGCATTAGAAAAAAGTAAACGATATATCTACGGTTTTTATTAGTTTTTAGGGAGCAGGAAATAAATAAGGTACCAGAAGATGTGGTTTTAGTTTGTTCTTATTTCAAGGCATGAAGAAGAAGTATACTTCTGAATCGTTTGTGGATGGGTTGCCAATAGAGTTATACCGTAGCATAATGAGTATTCTTGTAACGCAGAAGAAGGATAAACAAATGGTGTTTGCTCATCTTGCTTAATGAAAAAATATACTCGATTAAACTATCAATTACTTATGATTTGAACTGCTAGAATGAAGTAACTTACAATGAGGTGTTATATTAAATTTGAAATGTAGCTGATTGGTAGTGGTTTCAGAAACCTTCCTGTAAAGTAAATTTGTAAACTAGTTTACTTTATGTGTTTGCTTGAAAGTTGATTTATTGATACTGATTTTTAATTTTAAAAATAAATTTTGGAACTGTTTATCCTGAATCAGTATTAGTCTTTGTTCTTTCAATAATAAAATGTTATTCCACGGGATTTGTCAGAGAACCATTGTTTTTAGATGGATTAGGTTTGAATTTATTAATTAACTATAGGCGCTTACACAAAATTTAAAACCAACAAATTATCGACATATTAAATTATTGAAAATTACAGGTGTGGTCTAAAATAAGGGAATAGTTGCCTGAGGCTATTATTCATTTTGAA
>JBGCFJ010000080.1:0-1941 GCA_045106885.1 Saprospiraceae bacterium | reverse complement strand
GGTACTTTATTGGAAAATCTTAGCGAATACTATTCATCTATTCTTTCCTTTTATGATTTTAGTCTACGGTAATTGTTAATCTCAAATTCCCGCCGAAGGTGGTTGAAAATTGAAAATTAAATTTTACTTAGGTACATTATGTTTAACATTCCGTACCTAAAGGCACGGTAAAATCAAAATAGCCCCAAATATGCTACCGACATAAAACCCCTAA
Source organism: Saprospiraceae bacterium (assembly GCA_045106885.1). Classification (GTDB taxonomy): domain Bacteria; phylum Bacteroidota; class Bacteroidia; order Chitinophagales; family Saprospiraceae; genus JAFMDF01. The sequence goes on along the minus strand of JBGCFJ010000080.1, from coordinate 1,727 downwards.
AGGGGGTAATTGGAGGAATCACCGAAATCTGTTACAATCAGCAATATTTAAATCCGTTGGAAAGTCTAACCAATTAGGATTTAAAGAAATATATCCCCAACGGATAATTATCAATTTTTAAGCTGACGCACTATAATAGGAGTGGGAAGGAAAAGACGGTTTGTGACATTTTGCAAGAAAATCTTCCCAAATGTATTGTTTATACTTGAACGATGACTAAAAGCTAAAATTTGGTAATGTTTTTAGCACAGGCTAGAATAGAATGTAAAGGATAAAAATGTATCTTTGTGCTTTTGTTTTGTAATAACTATTACTACTTATAGGACCTTATTACAGAGTACTTAGACTCTTACGTAAAATTTAAAATTAACAAATTGTCGATAATTTAAAATGTAGATAATTGTTAATCTCAAATTCAACTTCAACCTCAAATTCCTGCCGAAGGTGGTTGAAAATTGAAAATTAAAAATTGAAAATTGAAAATTAAATTTTACTTCATTTATTAGTTCAAGGACCTCAAAATTAATATCAGTATGGAATTAAGATGCTTAATAATTGGTTTAGTTTTGGCATTAACTGCCTGCCAATCAAATTCATCAAAAATAGACCAATTAACGCAAGCTTTATCAGCTAACCCTACTAAAGAAAATAGAGATGCGTTAATTGTTGCTTACCAAGATTCGATTAATGCTAGACCAAATGATGCTGCAACGAATGCACCATTTTTGACAGAGATGGCTAATTTGCATGTTACTAATAAAAACTATGTAAGAGCGCTACAAACTTTAATGCAAGGCCTTCAAGATTATCCAAAATCTTCGGATGTACCTACAAAAGTATGGACACTAGCTAATATTTATGAGCAGTATATCCAGCGACCTAATATAGCCAATACCGTTAAAAAATTATATGTACAGCGATTTCCTAGCGGTGCGAATATTGCGGCGGCAAAGCAAGCAGCGATGGCAAGTAAAACAACTATCTCAGAAGATATTGTTGCTTTAGGTGGCAGTATGTATGATGAAACTACGCATAAAGTAGATTTTCAAGCGGCGAATGATTATATTAGAATGTGTGAATTATTTGCTTTACTAAAACCACAAGATGGACTAAGTCCAGATTATTTGCATAAAGCAGGAGAAACAGCTAGAGCTATTCGAGCGTTTCCTCAAGCAGTGGATATTTACGACAGAATTTATACCCAATATCCAACCTACGAAAAAGCAGCACAAGCATTATTTTTAAAAGCTTTTACTTATGATAATGATTTAGGAGATAAAGCAACGGCTAAAGTATTATACGAAGAATTTTTAAAGAAATTCCCGAACGATGATTTTGCAGATGATACCCAATTTTTATTGTCTAATTTAGGGAAAGACGATGAGGAAATTATTAAGAGTTTTGGCGAGAAATAATACGCTGAGGTTTTTACATTTTTAGAAAAATCAGTAGGGCTGCCAGATTTGTACAAATCAAATCTGGCAGCCCTTTTTTATTTCCTAAGGAACCTATGCCAAGCGCACCTTAGGCGAGATTGGAATGTCAATAAATTGGATAGACTTATTGAGAAATTAGCGATTGTTCGATATTACTCGGTACTGTTTAGTTAACTGTGTGTGCACAAAATTTAAGGTTTAAAAATCAGAGGCTTAGCTGCCCACTGCCACTGCCCACTGCCACTGCCTACTGCCACTGCCACTGCCTATCACTCCAATTCAATCAATTGT
>JBGCFJ010000008.1:0-9322 GCA_045106885.1 Saprospiraceae bacterium | reverse complement strand
GTTTAGTAGTAGTTTTATCTAACTAGTTCATACTACCTAGTACTTACTGCCTACTGCAATTAATGGTCGTGTCCATGATTATCACCGTCAGAGTGCCCATGCCCATCATGATCATGTCCACTACCATGTCCTCCATCGTCGTGATGTCCACCTGCATCATGCCCATGTCCATCCAACATTGGCACTTCAATTTTTGCCATCTGTGCTTTCCCCATTCCTTTAGGTGCTGCACCACCAGGTACACCAACTGCATTTAAGGTATTCGCTTCTTGGCTATAAGCTAACTTTCTATCTTTTGCTTGTAAAGAACGAATGTAGTGAATTACTTGCCATCTTTCTTCATAAGATAATTTATCAGAATATCCACCCATCACATTTTTACCATACATAATAGAATGATAATATCTTCCTTCTGTTGCATTCACAAATTCATCAGTAGTAAAGATTGCTGGTTGAGCAGGGTATTTTGAATTTAAATTTGCTTCATCAACTAACCAACCATTACCGTCTCCTTTTGCTCCATGACAAATACCACAGTTAATATTGTATAGATTTTTACCTACTGCTAATCCTGCTTCTGTAATTGGAAAAGGATTAACTAGCATTTCATTCATCGCTCTAGTTCGCTCTGCATCGCTATCTCCATAATAATAAGGTACACTACCATTGGCAGGAATCGCTACATCATTTGCTGCTGAAGCCACCTGTCCTGCATATCCTCTTGGAATCGTTCCCTTAACAGGCTTCCGAGGTTGTGCCATTTTATGATAATCTGCTTCTGAACCCCAAGTGTTCTTAGCATAATAATCGTAGTGATTCGCTTCGTAAGCAATCGAGTGTCCCATATCAGGCATATACTCTGTACCTGGGTCATTACCATCTGGACCGCTACAAGCTACAACTGATGCCAAGAAAAACAAGGCAACTAGTAGGGTAACTATATTATTTGACTTATTCATTTTTATAATATTGAATGTTGAATGATTGAATTTTGAATGATGTTAACTCATCACTCATCATTAATAACTCATCATTTTCTTAAATTACTTTTGAACTTACTTCTGATGCACCTGTCTTAGAAAAGAAATTGGATAAATTCGCAATCTCTGCATCGCTGTACCCATTTGTTTGAAAAGCTATACAGAATTTGTCATCTGTAATTCTATCATCAAAAGTTGGGTTTTCTACACCAAAACCTAATCCATTTACGATATAGTAAGAAACCACCATTCCAATACCTGAGAATAATACCGTCAACTCAAAAGTAATTGGAATAAAAGCAGGTACTGACCAATATGGCTTACCACCAAAAATAATGGGCCAATCTCTTGTAAATACCCAAGTCATAAATAAAAAGGCGGTCAAAGTTCCCATTGCTCCAAAAACAAAACCAGCAATGTGTAAACGAGATTCAGAAAATCCCATTAATGGGTCTAAACCGTGTACAGGAAATGGGGTAAATACATCGTATACTTCTAAATGCTCTTTATTGGCTTCTTTGACAGCTTTCAATAAATCTGCATCATCGTCGTATAACCCGTATAAAATTTCTTTATTTTGACTTTTCATTCTATTGATAATTGATTATTAATTATTCGTTGATTAATTATTTACAACCAATAAAAAATAACTTTTAAGAATTTATTTTATCAGTGTTGATGATTCAACTAATTAGTGCGCTCCTTCTTCTTCATGGTGGTGATGTGCTACTGCATTCTTTCCACTATACTGGTCACCTGAAGTTTTCAAAATACTCTTTACCTCCGCAATCGCAATTACTGGTGCTACTCTACTAAAGATTAAGAATAAGAAGAAGAATAAACCAATAGACCCGATGAAGATACCAATCTCTACCCAAGTTGGTACATAATAAGACCAACTAGAAGGGATGTAATCTCTTGCTAATGTTGTTGCAATAATTACAAATCGCTCAAACCACATGCCGATGTTAATGAAAATTGACATGAAGAAAGTAATGAAGATATTTCTTCTATATTTCTTGAACCAGAAAATTTGTGGAGATAATACATTACAAGCCATCATACCAAAGTAAGACCACCAATATGGTCCTAATGCTCTGTTGAAGAAAGCAAACTGCTCGTAAATATAACCAGAGTACCAAGAGATGAATAACTCTGTTAAGTAAGCCGTACCTACAATTGAACCCGTTAATAAGATGACCTTATTCATTGACTCGATGTGGGCTATTGTGATATAGTCCTGTAATTTATAAACCTTTCGGATAATTAACATTAAAGTTAATACCATCGCAAAACCAGAAAAAATCGCTCCTGCTACGAAATAAGGAGGGAAAATCGTGGTGTGCCATCCAGGAATTACAGAAGTGGCGAAATCAAAAGATACAATCGTGTGTACAGAAAGTACTAATGGTGTCGCTAAACCTGCTAAAATTAAAGATAAAGATTCAAATCTAGACCAGTGCTTTGCTGAACCTGTCCATCCCATAGAGAAGAAACCATAAATTTTTCTTCGCAATCCTTTAGAACGGTCTCTTAATGTGGCTAAATCAGGCACTAAACCTGTATACCAGAATAATAAAGAGATAGTAAAGTAAGTCGAAATCGCAAATACATCCCATAATAAAGGCGAGTTAAAGTTCACCCATAATGGTCCTCTTGTATTTGGATAAGGGAAGATGAAGAAAGCTAACCAGATACGTCCCATGTGAATTAATGGAAACTGACCTGCACAAACTACGGCAAAAATGGTCATCGCTTCCGCTGCTCTGTTTACCCCTGTACGCCATTTCTGACGGAACAACAACAAAATTGCAGAAATCAAAGTACCTGCGTGACCGATACCAATCCACCAAACGAAATTGGTAATATCCCAACTCCAGTTAATAGTTCTATTCAAATTCCACGTACCGATACCGAAATAAACCGTCCAGAATACACAGAATCCGAATAAAGCGACTCCTAAGAAAGAAATTGCTAAACATAAAACCCATGCTGGACTTGGTGCACCTTCCGTTGGCGCACAAATGTCTTCTGTAATGTCGTGGTAACTTTTGCTACCATTAATTAACGGTTCTCTGATTGGAGATACAACTGCACTCATAATTATATTTTTTCAATTTTCAATTTTCAATGTGCAATTTTCAATTTTCAACTACCTACTTTTCGTTTGTAAATTGAAAATTTTAAATTTTAAATTGAAAATTACTTATGCTAGTTCACTATTTTTATTCGTAATCTTAGCGGAATAATGTACTGAAGAACGAACATTGATTTCTTCTAATACTTTATAAGCTAAAGCTGATTTCATTTTCTGAGAAATTGGTGCTTCTGGATTATTCATATCTCCAAAAGTAATCGCACCTGTTGGACAAGCTGTTTGACAAGCTGAACGTACATCTGAATCTCTTAACTTTCTATTCTCACGCTTTGCTGTCAATTTACCTTCCTGAATTCTTTGTACACAGAAAGAACATTTTTCAATAACTCCTCTTGACCGAACTGTTACGTCTGGATTCAAGACCATACGAGTTAAGTTATCTGCTCCGTAAGGTGTTTCTTCCCCGTTAATTGCATACTCATTAGATGGAAATAAATCCGCAGTCGTATAGTCTAACCAGTTGAAACGTCTTACTTTATAAGGACAGTTATTCGCACAATATCTTGTACCAATACATCTGTTATACGCCATTTGATTCAAGCCTTCTGCACTGTGGTTCGTTGCCGCTACTGGACAAACATTCTCACATGGTGCATTATCACAATGCTGACACATCATTGGCTGATACACTACATTTGGATTTTCGTAATCTCCGTAGTAGTATCTATCAATTCGCATCCAAGTCATTTCGTGGTGTCTTGCTACTTCCACTTTACCAACAACTGGTACGTTATTTTCTGCAATACAAGCTACTTGACAAGCACCACAACCAATACATCCATTTAAGTCAACGTACATGCCCCAATGGTGCCCTTGTCCATAAATTTCTTCTCTATCAGGATATAATCCGTAAGAGTTTAATTTTTGGTGATGCTCTCTTTCGTGTACTAAATCAGTCGCAAATTGCTCTAATTCGTTTAAGTTTCCTTGTCTGATAACAGAACGATCCGTTAAAGACCCTTGGAAACCTGTTACGCCTAAAGCCCTTGCTAAGATATTATCGTCAACGGTTGCTGCCTCATCTACATTGATTGTTTTTCCATCTTCGTCTAATCCTTTCACCCCCATTGTGTGGTGATACTGTACGCAAGCAAATAACTCATCTACTTCTACACTCTCTGAGATACTGTTTACTGCTGCATAATATTGTGTGTTTCCATCGGCATCTGTTGTTAACCAAGGGAAAACGTTATTTCCTGTATTTTTTCCAGTTTCTCCAACTACATTTCGACCGTAACCTAGTGCAGTTGCTACTGTTCCTTCTTTTTGTCCAAATTGACGTACCGCAGTTGCCGTTTGGCTAATACCGTTTACATCAATATTTACTTTATCTGCTTTTCCTCTATATTCTTCCTCATTCAAATCGTTAAATGCGACAAATTTTCTTGGTGCTTGCCATTTAACTGGAACTGCTAAGTAGTTCCCCCATACAGTTCTCGTAACTGGGTCAGGCATTTCCATTAACCAAGGATTGGTCGCAAATTGCCCAGCTCCCATGTTAACGGTTTCAAAGAAAGAAATCTCTAATTCAGCATTTAATGGTTGGCTGACTTTAACACTCGCTACATCAATTACTGCATCAGCGCTAATACCTTGTGCTGCTCTTGGCGCTTCAAATACCCCATTATGTAAAGCATTATCCCAGAAAGTTCGGAAAGAACTGAAAGCTGTTTGCTGTGCAAAAGCAGCATCCCAAGTTTGCTTGACATAATCGTAATAAGGACTATCTGAATTCTTATTTAAATTCGCACTTCCTGCCCAATTCAAAATAGATAAGCCTGCTTCTCTAGTATCAAATAATGGGTGGATAGTTGGTTGGATTACACTATAATGTCCAACTTTTGCTTCTACATCTCCCCAAGACTCTAGGTAGTGACTTTCTGGAGCGATATAATCACATAAAGCAGAAGTTTCATTCAAAGAACCTGCGGTAGATACTTTTAAACCAACTTTTGCCGCACCTTCCGCGAACGCTGCTGCATTCGGTAAGTCAAAAGCAGGATTTGCACCTAAAACGATTAAAGCATCTACTCGACCAGCGTTCATATCTTTTACTAAAGCTTGAACGTCTGCGTCAATTCCTTGTCGTTGATTAGAAGCATTGGCAAAATCAATTGTTTTGCCGTAGTTGCCTAATAAATTATTGATTGCATTTACTAATAATTGCTCTCCTTTATTATTAGAACCAGACACCACTAAAGAATGTCCTTTGTGTGCTGCTAAATCTTTAGCCGCTACTTTTAAAGCTGCTTTTGCTTTATCATTCAATGCTGGTGCACTTGCTCTTGCGCCGCCAGTCAATGCTGCCACTTCATTATATAAGGTAGCAATTGCTGCTCCTAATTCAGATGGCTTGATGATTATTCTATGGTCTGCATTAGAACCTGTCATTGACATGTGACCTTCCACTTGATAGTGACGGTTCATCGTCGCATTCTTAATGCTCTTTAATTTTCTATTTGCTGCGTAATCCTTAGCATATTCAACTGGAGAAATCCAAGTTCCTAAGAAGTCTGCATTTAAACTCACAATTACGTCTGCTGCTTTAAACTTATAATTTGGAATCGTTTTTAAACCAAAAGCGGCTTCGTTTGCCTGCAAAATAGCAGAACTAGAAACTGCATCATAAGTTACTACTTTCGCACTTGGGTATTTTGCTTGCAATTCTGCTATTGCTCGCTTCGTACTTGGGCTTAAGATAGTATTTGTTACAATTCTTATATTTCGGCTACTAGCTAACTTTCCACTTACTGCTTTATCTAAATCTGCCCAACTAATCGCATCATAAGCTTTTTCCCCTGCTGCTACTTTAGGTCCTTTCAAACGAGCTACGTCATATAATCCTAAAACACTCGCTTGCGCTCTTGCACTTGTTCCTCCACCAGTTATGCTAGATTGAGAGTTTCCTTCAATTTTAATAGGTCGTCCCTCTCTAGTTTTCACTAAAACGGCACATGCGTCTCCTCCTTCCACGTAAGTAGAAGCATAATAAGTAGCAACGCCCGGTACAATCGCATCTGGCTTTGTTACATAAGGAATCGCTCTTCTTACAGGCGTATCACAAGCTGCTGCTACCGTTGCTGCCCCTAAACTGAACCCTAATACTTTAAGAAAATCACGACGATTAGCTTCCAAAGAATTATCTGCTGCTTGCATGTCCTTTACATCATCTACAAATTCCTTTTCTGCTAACTCTAAAAAAGCTGGGTCATTTTTCAACGTTTCCGTTCCAACCCATACATTCTGCTTTTGATTTTTCATCTATATTTATTTAACGGTGGACGGTACACGGTTCACGGCGTACGGTCTCAACTAATTAAACTGCTAAATTTTTACACTATATAATAAGGCTTTGGTTAACAGCTCGATTAAGTGGTCGAACAAGCGACCGTAAACCGTGTACCGTAAACCATGTACCGTCTAATAATGACACTTTTGACATTCCAAACCACCAATATCTTCTACCGTCACCTTATCTCTCACACCATCCTTAATTTCTTGGTGGTAATTTTGATAAGAATCGTAGTATTCATTATCTGCAAATTTCACTTCTGTTTGTCTATGACAGTTAATACACCAGCCCATAGATAGTGGAGAATATTGTCCAACTACTTCCATCTCTTCTACTTTACCATGACAATTCTGACATTCTACTTTACCAACCGTTACGTGTTGTGCGTGGTTGAAGTAAACGTGGTCAGGCATATTGTGAATTCTAATCCATTCAATTGGCCCTTGTACTTTTGTTTTAACATCGTTTGTTAAAGAAGATACGATGCCGTCCCATTGTTTGTCTGCTGCTTTTACAGCTGCGTCAGATATTTTTAAAGCACTATATTTTGCCTTATTATCGTCATTCTGCACAAAAGAATTCACAATCCACTTTTTGTAGATTTTTGCAATATCTTCTTGCTCCATTTCCTCGTAATTCGGAATATATTTATCTGTATTCGGGTCAAAACCTGTAGAAGCATAAATCTTTGTCAATTCTGCTGTTCCATAAGTAGAACCTACTTTAACTGCTTTATGACAATTCATACAAGTATTTGCCGCAGGAATCACAGAGTGCTTACTTCTTCTTGCCCCATCGTGGCAATATTGACAATCTATTTTTTGCAAACCAGCATGTGTTGCGTGAGAAAATTTGATAGGTTGTTCTGGTTGATAGCCTTGCATTCTATTCAAGCCAATTGCATTATTAACAGTTGTATAACCACCTAAAACAATGCCCGCAAAAATTAAAAAGCCTATCACCCCTTTACTTGTTAAGGTATCTACTAAGGTTTGTCTAGATGCAGGTGCATTCCCTTCTTTAGCTTGTGCTAAATAATTAAGGTTAGAAACTATTCTAGTTAATACTAAAGCTAATAAAGCTAGAATAATCGCTAATACTGTAAATAATAAGGTATTATCACTTTCTTCTGCTTTGACACCTAAAGTACTAGTATCTCCAACAGGTGGCTTAGGGCCAATGGAACCATCTGCAACGCCTTGAATATACCCTAAGATATTAGCAATTTGGTCGTCCGTTAAATTCTGGAAGTTTGTCATTACGGTTGGCTTCCACTCATTCCATAATTCATTCGCTCTTGGATGTCCTGTACTGATTAAAGCCTGTGAATTCCGAATCCAAGCGTATAAATCCTCTTGCGGATAATCTGCCCACCGTTCTTCAAAACCCGCCAAAGCAGGTCCAGTCAATTTACTCTTCATGTCTTTAGCGTGACAAGAAGCACAATTCACCTTAAACAAGTTTTTCCCATCATCCAAATCCTGTGCGGAAAGTGTTCCAACGCTTAGGATAAGCGCCGTAAAAAGGAGAAAAAGATTAGATATAATACGCCGATTTTTCATCAAAAAGTATTTATTGACCACAAAAAACAAAGTTCGTTTTTAGAAGATTTTAGGAGGTTAATTTTTTGAATTTAGTTGGACTTTTTTCAAACAAATTACTACCACAAAAACCAGGAACTTTTTTCTTGAATATTTCTTAATAAACTTTCAGAATTTTCTGAAAACTCAATATAAATCGAATTGACATAGTTTTGTCAGCGCAAAGATATAATTAGTGGTAATATTGAGCAATAATTCCTATATAGGTATTTTTATTTAGAAAGAATCTAAATAAGTTTGTGTTATCAATTTGTTAAATCTATTTAAATGATTGTTGTTCAATTATTTACAGACGCCAAATTATTCACTATTTGACACAATACACACCAAAGAATATTTTAAAAACCACCCTTTTTTCATTAACAATCAAAAAAGAATTTGTTACATGCAATATATCATAAGGTGCTTCCAACACCTTACAAAATGAATTTATTTACCTTTTACTCATCGAAAAAAATTATTTTTACCAAAAAATGACGAAGTTTTTCAGTTGCCAGTAGGCAGTATGCCGTTGGCAGTTTGTCCCAATTCATCATTTATCGTTCATCGTTCATCATTAAAAAATGCTATTACCCTATTTTCAAAAAGACGAAATTGAAGCTGGTTGCGATGAAGCAGGCAGAGGTTGTTTGGCAGGTCCTGTATTTGCAGCGGCAGTTATTTTACCACCTGATTTTCAACATTCACTTCTAAATGACTCTAAAAAATTAACCGAAAAACAAAGATATTTATTAAGACCTATTATAGAGGCAGAAGCTATCTCTTGGGCAGTGGGGTCTTATAGTCCACAAGAAATTGATGAGGTCAATATTTTAAACGCTTCCTTCTTGTCCATGCATCGAGCTATCGAGCAATTAACGACTACGCCTACTTCTCTATTAATTGATGGCAATCGGTTTAATGTTTATAAAGATATTCCACATCATTGTATTATTAAAGGAGATGGAAAATACTTATCTATTGCAGCAGCATCTGTTCTAGCAAAAACTTATCGAGACGATTTGATGAAAAAATTAGCCTTGGATTATCCTGAATATAGTTGGCAACAGAATAAAGGCTATCCGACTAAAGCACATCGAGCCGCTATTAAAAAATATGGTACTACAGCGCATCATCGAATGAGTTTTCGGTTGTTGGCAGAGGAATAACTTAAGTACCTACAACCAAATAATCGACACTTTATGATGGGCTCTTTTTCCACTTTAAGCATCCCGTCCGCAAGCGGTTCACTAAGAAATAAAGATTCCCCGAATCTTCCTTTCTTAGCTCATGTTAAAAAATATTTCCGTAG
>JBGCFJ010000799.1:0-4613 GCA_045106885.1 Saprospiraceae bacterium | reverse complement strand
AGTCGGCTAAAAATTACACCATAGAATGGTAAGTAGAAATCGACTCTATGGTGTATTTAATGGACATTTATACCAAGACTTCTCACAGAAAATTGACAGTAGACAGTCCGAAGTGGCAGTAGGCAGTAAAGCCTTGATTTTCAATACTAAAATTTTGCCTAAACACAGTTATTTGAACATCCTCAGAAAATTTTTAGAAATTTAAAAACCTGTTTTGTGCTCTTTTGCCAAGAGAAATAAAAGAATCAACAGCTTTGTAACTTGATGATTTGTAAATTACTTCTTCGTCACCATTTATAAATAAATACCCAGGAAGGTATTGGATATTAAATTTTCTATCTAATATTTTTCCTAGTCTATTATCTGAGTCTACTTTAATATTGATAAAATTTCTGTTATAATAATTTCCTACACTACGCTTATTATAGACATTATAATCCATTCTTTTACAGGGCGCACACCAATCAGCATACACATCAATAAAAATGATTTTATTTTCTTGTTTCGCTTTTTGGAGCGCAGCTTCGTAGGTGCCACCTTCCCAATGTATTTGTGCATGGGTTGAAATTGTTACCAAGAGAAGTGTTACTGCTAAAATTAAATTTCTCATAATTGTGTTGTTAATTGTTTATAATAAATTTCAGGAAAACATTATTTCCTTTTGACAACACAAAGATGCAGGCAAGTCAATCATTTCATTTTCACAATCGTCTCCATCAGTAGAATAATCGTTGCAATCGCTCATGCAACATTAGGACAATCGTTGCAACATATTTTAACTTTCTGATAATCAAATACTTACAATTAAGTTATTGAAAATAAAAAATTGATAAAAACTTAAAATTAGCTAATTATTTTTACGCAAAAACAAATTTTTTAAACCATGAAAATAGGGGCGCAACAAAAATACTAATGTCTTATTCCATTCTTTTTCTATCCCGCTTCTTTCTTTGCAAAATAAGAAGGAGGTTGGCCAAATTCACGAGTAAACATACTCGTAAAATAAGAAGGGTCACTATACCCAACATCAAAAGCGATGACCGTAATAGATTTATCTGTCTCTTATAAAAATTGCATAGCATGATGCAATCGAACGGTATGCATAAATTGACCTGTAGACTTCCCCGTTAGGGCTTTAAGCTTTCTATGTTCTACCAAGATATTCTCTTCCTGCTAAAATAAATGTATAGCTCCTTCCCTTACCATATAAATAAATTCCTTTGGCATAGTGCCTTCTTTGAAAACGAATTCATTAGGTTGTAAAGATTGAATAATGACCTAGTAGCAAGATCTGTTAAATCCTGTTTTTCCAATAAAGAAAAAGGAGGATAGGGTTTTAAAAAATTATAAAATCGGTCAGGAATGACATTTTTCATAAGCTATTCCCTTCAATTACTACATTCTTTTTGTCCAATTTTTAGTAACTTCTTGTTAATCTGTTCTTTCATGGGGGCAATATACTAAAATATGCCTTATTATCGGTCTATGTCCTCAGAACCACAAATTATTGATTTTCAGTTCTTACAAATTTTAAACATACTCTAACTTATCATCCGCCAACGCTTACAAGGCAAACCGCCCGAATTCTTTAAACACACCCATTTCAATGTGTTTAAAAAACCTATGGTTTTAAATAATATCCTTATTTTTGAGTTTACATTTTTTACTGAATTGTGGAAATACCTTATTAATGAGTAAACGTCAAGTCACAAAAGTTCAAGGCATATCAACTACCTATCATACGATTGATAGCGAAGAATACATCAATTTAACCGACATTGCTCGCCATAAAGACGACCGCCGACCAGAACTGCCCTTGCAAACTTGGATGAACAATATGAAAACCATTGAATTTTTACTGGCTTGGGAAGAGAAAAACAACCCTAATTTTAAACACGGGGAAACCACCGTGTTTAGCGGCTATAAAAATTTTGCAGCGGAAATGGTGGCAGGTAAAAAAACATCTGCTACGAAATGGATTAAATATACCAATGCAAAGGGTATTAAGGTCGTGAGAGGTAAATATGGAGGTACTTTTGCGCATAGAAATATCGCTTTCCATTTTGCTAGTTGGGTCAATGCTTCCTTTTATTTACATATTATTGAAGAATTTAAAAAAAAAAAAAAAGAAGAATTGCTTCGCCTTGGGGACCCTTTTGATAGTAAAAGACAATTGACGGCAGGGAATCATACCTTATTGGTCGCTTCTATTTTAAGTCAAATGGATGAACGATTATTAACGCATCCACAACCTTATAAAAGTCGATTGCCTTTTGCGGCAGAAGTCGATATGATTAACAAAATTGTTTTTGGATTCACCGCACAAGAATGGCGAGAAAATAACATGGATAAACCCGTTAATAGAAATATGCGAGATTACGCCTCTATCCTTGATTTAGTCACTTATCAAAATTTGGAAGTGGTAGATGCTATGTTATTACAATGGGATTGTTCCAAAAAAGAAAGAAAAGAATTATTGCAAGAAACATATAATTTTATTTACCCCATCTTAAAAAGAACCAAAACCGTCAAACGAATGCAGGCCATTCACGACCAAAAAATGAATGATTTAAGTGCTTAGAAAACTGGTAGCGTAGGCTTCAGCCTATCTTGTTACAAGGTCTTTAGGCCTTGATTTTAATGAAAATTATTGACAAGTTTACCGAAGTAGTTGACACTTTTGCGACCTTGATAAACATGTCAAATCATTACAAAATTTAGATACACCGACCTACTCAGGCGTGTCCATATAAAAAGGTCGCCAAACAGGACAGGATAAATCCTTCCGATGAATTGGAATAAGTTGTGCTACCAGTTTTAAACACGGGGAATTCTCCGTGTTTAAAATTTAATCAAAATAATTCTTTTCTTTCTCCTTAACTTTTTTCCTCATTTTCTTAAGCACTCGACGATATTTTGGATGTTGTGCTAAATTTTCTAATTGGTCAGGGTCTTTCTCTAAATCATATAAAAATTCGTACGCAGGTTGTTGTTCATAATAATTGGCATAAACAAAACACTTCTCTCGAATGCCTTCCCATTTCGGAATCTCTTTATGATTCATTCTATGTTCTACAAAAAAGGAGGTACGCCATTTTTCCTTCGGTTTGTTTTCCACTAGTGGTTTTAGACTTTTTCCTTGATAACTTTCAGGAATCAGTCGCTTTGCATAGTCTAAGATAGTAGCTGGAATATCAATGTTCAAAACCATTTCGGATTTAACTTCCCTGCCCTGTTGTGTTGGGTCATAAATTAAAAGTGGTACTCGTAAAGACTCTTCAAAATGCGACCATTTTCCAGCAAAACCTCGGTCGCCCATATAATAGCCGTTATCTCCTGCAATAATAATAATGGTATTTTTATCCATTCCATTTTCCTTTAACGCTGTTACAGCTCGACCAATTACTTTATCCACACCACTAATCATTTTAAAATAATTCCGCATATTTTTTTGGTACTTTTCTGGCGTATCCCAGCGCCAAAAATACCGCAATCTATTAAGAGACTTTTTCAAAAAATCAGGCATTGCCTCATAAATAGCCAAATCGTCTAATCTAGGGTTAGGCATAACTGCAATATCTTCATACATGTTATCAACCGCTTTGGGCGCCATATAATGATGCTCTTTATCACTATCTTGGGCATGAACAGCATTAAAACTAACCTGTAAAAAGAATGGACTGCCCGCTTCCTGTTGTTGAATAAATTGAAGCGCTTCATCTCCACACAACTCTGTTACATGCCTTAATTTGCTTGGTAATTGAGGTTCACCCAATTTGGGCGGAACTTTTTTAAAATAGGGATAAAGACTAAAAGGTTTAAAAAAATCGAACATACTTTTTCTATCTACTTCCGTTTTCATACCCCATTTTCCAACAAATCCTGTTCGGTAGCCGTCTTTTTTTAATTGATTTGGAAAACTATTATCTGTTTGTTGCTTAATAATTGGTGGTTTACCAAAGGTGAAATTATGTGTGCTTTCGTAAAGTCCAGTTAGGATGGACGCTCGACTTGCCGCACATATTGAAGTTGTGACAAAAGCATTCGTAAATCGAGTGCCTTTATCCGCCAGTTTGTCTATATTGGGCGTTTGTATAATTGGATGTCCATAACAACCCAAACTGGTATTTCTAATATCGTCGATTAGAAAAAATAAAATATTAGGCGCTTGCTTTTCTGTCTGCCCAATAACTGGCGTTAAAAAAAACAGAAAAATTAATAGTGTTGGTCCGAAATGTTTCAACATATTGACTACTTTACGAATACGTACATTATAAAATTGGCTAGGGTGAAAAGTGTGGGTACGAAATGTTTTGACATGTCGGACACTTTCGAAAGTCCGACACGTTGAACTCCAAAACGAATACCGTTAAATGGAACTTCCTAATAACCCGAAAATTTCACCATAGAGCCATGAAATTATATGTCTTTATGTTCGATTTTAGAGGAGTTAATGGTAAATATAATAAAGCATCTCTCAAAATGAATAACTCAAACACTTATTTTTTAAATATATTTTTTTGGCTGCTGTTTCTAATAATCAGCGTTCATTATTCCTGTACTGATGAAGTGCCTAAAAAAACAAATAACCGTCCCAATATTCTTTTTATCAT
>JBGCFJ010000798.1:0-9047 GCA_045106885.1 Saprospiraceae bacterium | reverse complement strand
AAAGCCTTATGTAGCTTGGCTATATGCGGTTTTTTAAGCGCCCTTAGAAGAAAAAATAACTGCGTAATCTGGCACACTTTATTTCTACCTCGTCACTTACAATCAAGATTTCGATTTGCGGAGCATTCGACTTAATGTTTCTGGCGTCATGCGCAAATAAGAAGCGATGTATTTATGGGGGAATAATTGGAAAAGGTGAGGACTGCGATTTAATAAACGGTCCAAGCGTTCTTTAGGCGAATAAGTCACCAAATCAATTTCTCGTTCTATTCTACCTAAAAGTGCTTGTTCGGTCATTTCTCGCCAATGTCGCTCTAAATTCCAACTTTGGTGAATACAAGCATAAAAGTCAGTTCTAGAAATACCAACAAGTTCCGTATCGGTCAAAGCTTGAATATAATAATCAGAAGGTTGGTTGGAGACAAAAGAAGGATAGGAACAAATCAGCGTATTCGGATAGCCAAATCCGACACCAATTTCAGTATCATTGCTGACATAATAAATCCGTAGCGTTCCTTTGGTGATAAAGTATAAGTGAGATTCTCGAACTCCTTTTTGACTCAAAAAATCAAAACGTTTGACAGATTTTTTAATAGTCCATTTATCTAATAAACTTTGAATTTCTATATTTGTGGGGACACTTCCTTTAGGGAAAAGTACTTTTTTTATTGCTTCCATTTTTTATCGCTTCTTAATTAAAGTCTCCTGTTCAAACTTTTCAATGCCTTCAATAAAAACAGTTGCATTGTCAATTATTGGTTGCCCTCTAAAAATAATTGCCCCTTTCTGTTTGCCAACCGATTCTACTTCGATGCCTGCCCATTCTGCGCCACAATCATTATGCAACCAAGCATTATTTAAAATCAATTTTCCTTTAGGACGAATAGTAATCTTAGCACCTTTGGGCAAAGCTACTCGGCAATTAATTTGTAAAGTACCGCCATTTTCAATAACTAAATGCCCTTCCAAATCTTTAGCCCCTTCCCAAGTGATTGGTTCTTTAATAATAATGGTTTTATCCTCGTTTAGGTCACACCAAGTACGCACCAATAATTTTCGTTGACGAGTGCTCAATTTAGATAAATTGCGATGAATTTTTCCAATTTGGCAAGGTGTCCAAGCACTTTGATGTGCATTATAATCCATCACATTATTCGACGCCATGGTATCGCAGGGTGGTGTTTTGGTAGTATTCCAACAATTAGGATGAACAGGTGTATCATCACAGCCATCATAACCCCAAGCATGACTCAAGCCTAAGACATGCCCAATTTCATGATTTAGTAAACCTCGGAAAGCCCAAGGACTATGATTACCTGATTCGTAAATGCCTGCTATTTTTAGATTATTTTGTAAGGCGATACCTGTTCCAGAAACTAAATAACTTTTCGATTGGACACTATCTGGATGATGCGGCATTATAAAAATATTTAAGACCGAATCCGCTTGCACCGCATATTTATCAATGACCGCTCTTTTAGAATTATTTCGGTTTCTACCCTTATTGACAAAGAAAAATAAATCATCATCATAATGGCAATAGACGCCCGTATCATTCGGGTCGTCAGGTAAAGGGGTTAATACATAGCGATATTGTTTTGGTAAAGCAGGCAAATTATTATTGGGTGGAATGGCTATTTTGGATTGCCGTTTTAAATCGTGAGTTGCTGCATTTAGGTATTTCTTGGTAAAACTGACTGCTTCTGCTTCATTGAAATTTTTGGTACTATCCGAATGGTTCATGTAATGCACATTCACACGAATATAGCGCATCGGAAAATGGTCTAAATGGCTCGTATCTGGAGCATAAGATAAAGGGGTATTACAACCTTGTTTACTATTATAATTCCTAGGACGTTGCTCCGATGTTTCAAAAGCAATATCATCCACTTTTAGAAACCATTGCTTTGCTTTTGGCTGGCAGGTGCTAAAAGTTATCCAAGAGAATAGTACGAAAAATAGCGTTTTAGAACGCAGCATAAATTTGAGTTTGAATAGTAATTAAAATACACGATTCTTTGACAGCCCCCTCCGACCTGTCGGGGTAAACGGTGGAATAAGATTTTAATCGACCGATGACTGCGTCGTCGGATGGTTAAAATCAGCTCATCCGACGACGCTAGTCATCGGACGAGCTGATTTTTCCAAGAACCAAATACACAAAACAAAGGAATCCTTACTTTTACTCCTTCAAAACAGCTTGCTTAATTATGTCACAAGATAATCAATCCATCACTTTGTCTACGCTTTTTCCCCAAAAAGGGCTAGATAGGGGATTGACATTTTTAAAAAATAAGCCTGTTTTTGTTTTTCTAGGTTTTTTAAGTCTAACCTTATGTTTTTACCTTCCGACGATACAAGCTGGATTTGTCACAGATGTAACAAGCGGTATTGAGCGCATTCAAGGACAACCGTTTCGCAATATTATCTATAGTTTTGGTTTTCCTGCCCTTAATCAATTGTCCATTTTAGGGTTCTATTTATTGTATACGTTTTTTGGCTTAAATGGATGGCCTTGGTATCTTGTTTTTTGTGGCTTACATGCGTTGAATGCCTTTTTGAGTTTTATGATATGTAGTCAATTTTTTCAGCATTTTAAGCTAAAGCAAGCAAGGGTAATTAGTTTTCTTGGCGCTTTATTCTTTTTATTATCTCCTTATCAAACCGAAGTTTTTTTCAGTTTTTGTGATAAATATGAACTAGGAGGATAGGACAACAGATTTTTACAGATTTAGCTGATAGAGGACGGATTTTTTAGTTAGGAATAGATTATAAAATCCGTCCTCTATCTGTTTAATCCCGTTCTTATCCGTAGGTCAATCCTCCTAGTTCTTTATTATAATTTTCTTAGAACTAGTAGCAAGAATGCAAAAAGCCCAAGCCTTTTAGAAGACTTGAGCTTTTATGATAAGCTAATAATAGCTTTAGAAATGAATACTCCGATTGATGACGAATTTATCGTTCATCATTCATCGTTCATCATTATTTCTTAGCCCATTCCATAATAGACTTCTCATTCATTCTTACGTAATCATCATTACCTGCCTTAGCAGCTAAATCTTTTGATAAAGTTGCTGCTTTAATCGCTTCTTTAGTTTTACCTAATTTAGCTAAGATTAAAGCTTCTCTTCTTACTTGCCAGAATCTTGGATTGTCTCCTTTTGTTGCTTTTTGTACATACATTAAAGCTTTATCCAAATCTTTATTGATAGATAATAAGTAGTTACCCGCAGCGTAGTAATCACCAGCAGTTGGTCCTGCTAATGTTTTTTCGATAGCTGCCATTACGTTTTTCTCTACTTCAAATTTCAGCGGAAGAGCGGCTGCTACATTAGACCAGAAAAATACTAAGTTACCACTATCATCCGTAATATCTTCAACAGAGATAGAAAAGCTTTCTATAGAAAAAGGCAAATTTTCCACTTTAGCCGTAGCAATTGCAGTTGGCGTTTTTTCTACATAGCTGTTCCAACTACCAGACTCATACGGGTAAAAGTGTACTGCCCAAGAACCCGCATTAGGAATCGTTAAGACTGCATAATCTCCTTTTTTCAAATCTTTTCCACCAACGCTTACATCTGCGCCAAAAGAAACTTTAGTTGCTTGATTAGCACCAGTTCTCCATACCTTACCGTAAGGAACTAAGCCGTCCGCAGCAAAAATAGTTCTGCCTTTTGTGCTTGGACGAGAATAAGTAATAGTCACATCCGATAAACCAATTGCTTGTGTTAAAGTAGCCCCTGGACTTGCCGAAGGTGTTTTAATTTGAGCAAAAGAAGTAGTCGTCATTAAAGCGACTAGTGCAAACGTACAGATGCTAAAGAATAATTTTTTCATCTTAAATTTTTGTTTTGAAAATTAAGCACCTATGAGTAGGGACTTATTATGTTGTATAAAAATGAATGGATAAAATCCTCTTTAATCAACTAGTAACACGAGGATTAGTTCATTCCTGCTAGAAAACTTCGCAAAACTAGGCTTTCTATAGTTATTTAACTGGATGATTTTCTTTTTGTGTCATTGGATTAGCAAAAAATAGCATATTGAGGGAAATGAGGTAATTATTCTACCCTACAAAAATTATTTTTTCTAAAATGAATAGATGAATAAATTAATAAATGAGAAAATAATGCGCTAAAACTGGGCATCAGGTCTCTATTTTAGGTTTTTAATCACTATTTAGTCATTTTATCATCTCTTCATTTACTCATTTCAAAAAGAGTAGAGTATAAGTTAACTATGCAGCATAAACCGATTTTAAAAAGAAAACAAAATTTCAAAAAGTAGGTAATTTTTCTATTTTATCTTATCGTTTGGAAATTAGATTTGCTTCTTAAAGATATTAATCGTAATTTTACGATTATAAAAATAAAAGACGAATATGGGAATTACTAAAACTGAATTATTTACGGACGAACAGAAACGCATGGCGACTTTAACGAAGGCTTTAGGGCATCCTGCGAGAATTGCTATTCTAATGCATTTAGTAAAAATAAATTCCTGTGTTTGTGGAGATATTGTAGAAAAGATTCCTTTGGCACAATCGACGATTTCTCAACATTTAAAAGCATTGAAACAAGCAGGGATTATTCATGGAGATGTAGAGGGAGCTAAGACTTGTTATTGTATTAACCCTAAAGTTTGGGCAGAAATGAAAGGCATGTTGAGTCAGTTTTTTGGAGAATTTACGGGTTGTTGTTAGGAGGTATTCCAAATGTTATGATTTGTGTGATTTTTAAGAATTATTGTAAAAACGATTCTTTTTTCCTAAATTTAAGCACCTTATTTTATTATAAAGTTAATTTTAGATATGACTTTATCTACATTACATCAAGAAACCAAACAAATAATGGCATTCAATGAATGGACTACCCAACAATTAAAAAGGACTTTCAATTTAACTACATTGGATAACTGCCCACAGTTAGAAGCGTGGTTAACTATGCCAGAGAATATTGATGCGCAGCGATTGAAGAAGAAACTAGATAAAGCGTAAATCGAGTTCGTCAAATCCGTTGCCGTCATTCATCTATTGGTAAAAGTAGCCCAGCAGATGTTATCAATTTTCCATCAGGCTATCTATAATTGACGGAAAAAATTAAAACTCATATAAGCAGAATAATAGTCTATTTTTTTAATTAATATAATCGTAATAATACGATGAATTTTTATAATCACTCGGCAAAATAGTACACTATGTACCGTTAACCGTGTACCAAAAATTAAATCATGACAACTAAAGCATTTTTAGAATTACTAGCCAATAATCGACAAAAAGAATTGATTTTTGAATACGAAGCCAATCAATTCATTCCCGTTTACCACATTACAGAAGTAAAAAACGTTCATTTCGAATCCATTGATTGCGGAGGAAATGCGCATGAGGAATATCAAACGATTACACAATTATGGATTAGCCCCAAAGATTTTTTGGAGAAAAAATGTATGACTGGAGAAAAAGCTTTAAAAATATATAATATCGTTGATGGAGTAAAGCCAATGAAAAGAGACACCACCATTTTTTTTGAATATGGCTATGGAGATTTGCGAACCTCTATTTATTCGGTAGAAGAAGTAGTGGCAACAGCTGACCAATTAGTTATCAAAATGTTCGTTCCAAAAACAGCCTGCAAGCCTGCCCTACAAGTTATTGAGAAAGGAAAAGAAGCATTAAGTTGTTGTGCGCCTGTTCCACAAGCGGTTGGTCAAGCTAAAAAAATAACGGGTTGTTGTTAATAAAGGGGGGAATCTATTTTTTATTATTACAAATGTAAGTTTAATGCTGGTCAGGAGGCTCCGATAAAATCGGAGCAGGCTCAGCAGATAGTCGTGTCAAGTCTTGAGACTAGACACATCGAGCGCCGATATTCCTAGTCTCCAGACTAGGAATGAGCATCTCGTCGTCTCCTGACGACTCTCGTTTAGAGAACTTACCTACAAATAATTAAAATCCGTTGGGAAATTAATCCGTTGGGCAACAGTAAGCGTGCTCAACGGATTTGTATTTCCAACGAGTTATTTTTTGTTCTTTTAAATTTCTTTCAAAAAAATCATGCCTTCTTGTAATTTTTTCCTTCCTTTCTATACTAACCTATCAAATTTAAAAATCATAGTAAAAATAAATGCCAACAAGCAGCGAAAATGAATTTGTCAGATTGATACAACAACATTCTGGCATTATCTACAAAATCATCAACTTATACGTCGATGACAAAGAAGATAAAAGGGACTTGCATCAAGAAATTTTGCTGCAAGCATGGAAGTCCTATCAACGATTTAAAGGAAATTCCAGCTTTGCGACTTGGTTGTATAAAGTAAGCCTAAACACCGTTTTAACCTTTAATAAAAAAAATAAAAAGCATAGTGAATTGCAAGTGAATGATACAGCAACCACTGAAAGTACAACGGATAAAAAAGAACAATCAGAATTATTATACTACTTAGTTCGGCAACTAAATGAAGTAGATAGAATGATTATGACCTTACATTTAGAAGGCTATAAAAACTTAGAAATTGCGGACATTACGGGTTTAAAAGTGAACCATATTAATGTGAAACTACATCGCCTAAAAAGCCAGATTATTGAACAACTTAAGAAAAATGAAAAATAATAAATATGGATTTGCTTAAAGAATGGCAGCAATTGCATCAAGAAAAGTTTAATTATTCACCAATAGAAAAAGAAAAAATTATGAAAGCGATTTATCAAGAATCTAATTCAACCATTGCGACCTTAAAAAAACGATTGAAAGGCAAATTAGCTTGGATTGTTTTCTTCTTAGTAGCAGGAAGCATTTGGATGCTTTTTAGCCTAGACCAGCCAGAATTATTGATGATTCAGGGAGCATTTATGGCTATGTATTTACTAGGTTTGATTGTTATGGGACTAGAATATCGAAAAATGGACAATAATTTTAATTTTTCAGACCAGACTTTAGCGGTAATGAAAAAGCAAGACCAAGTCATTAAACGAGCATTAGGGTTTGAAAAAATTTGGGGCATTGTTTCTTTTCCATTAGCCATTCTTGGGGGATTATTAATTGGTAATCATAGTAAAGGACATACTTTAGCGGAGTTTTTTCAAGACCCTAAAAGTTTAGGAATGGCATTAGTATTAATTATCGTCTTAGTACCTCTAATGTATTTTTTGACTGGAAAGATGAATCAATATGCTTATGGAAATTTAATGGACGATTTGCAGAATAATATTCGTCGGATGGAAGATTTGGCTTAAAAGAATCTGAATAAAACTACTCTATTTATCTATTAGAGCGTCAGATAAAAGATTGATATTAAAAAGTATTTAAAATATCATCTAACTCGTCAAATCCGTTGCCTTCATTTATCCGTTGGTAGAAAATAGACCAACGGATAAATGAAGGCAACGGATAATTATTAGTTTTTTACCTGACTATCTAATAATCACCTATGGGTATAGTGTGCAACTTATAGTTGATTATAGTTTTATATTTAGCTATAAGTGTTTACATTTACCTACTTATAACTAAAGTAAAATAGAATAATAAGATTAGTTCAAACAAACATGAAAAAATACACCTTCCTCTCCTTTTATTTATTACTAGTTGGATTAACGAGCTTTGCCCAAACGACAAAAACAGATATTCTCAAAGCACCAGCTAATTGGAAAAAAGAATCCTTCACTTTCCCACTTGACTTCGCACCTAAACTCCAATTCACGGGCATAGAAGAAGCACGATTTGCCCCAGGTTGGTCCGATAAAAAAAGTGAAGAATTTTGGACCTATTCCTTTGCTTGGTATGTGGACGGAAACATTAACTTAACGGAGCAACGATTACAAACCTTTATTGGGGATTATTTTAACGGGTTAACACAAGTTGTAGGAGGAAGCAAAGGCATGAAAAAAGAGGCAGTTTCCAATGCATTTGCCATTTTTATGGAAAAAGAATCCGTGAATAATTGGCAATACTTTGAAGGAAAAGTACAGTTATTTGATGTCTTTTTTAGTGAGCAAGAAATGCGATTAAATGTAAAAGTAAAAGGATTATACTGTGAGGTATTGGATAAACATTTAGTGCTATTTTCTTTTGCCCCTAAAGCTTTTGAGGATAAAATATGGAACGTTTTTGAGGAAGTTCAGACGGTCGCTGATTGTGCAGCTTTAAGCAACCCTCAACTAACAAGGACACCTAAAACCGATTTTACCAAAATGTACCTCCCCATCTGGCAAGAAGCCATGAAACATTGCTTAGAAGTCGCTAATGCGATGCCCGAAAATTTATACTCGTATAAACCGACCGAAGTCAGTAAAACCTTTGCCGAACAAATGGTCCATATTGCCATGTCTACCCAATTACTCACTAAAAGATATGTGCAAGGGATGAAAGTAGAACCTGTTCGTTTGGATGCGTCCAAAATGACGAAAGCAGAAATAATTAACCTGTTGAAAGAACGCTTTGCTTATACCACAAATGTTATCCTGACCATTGAACAAGCACAATTAGACGAGTTGTGCATCATGTATCATAGCAAAAACGAAGTCAGTCGAGCCTTTGCCTTATTTTATGTACAAGACCATTTAGCAAACCATCGGGCGAAGGCGAATTTATATGTTCGGATGAATGGGATTGAACCGCCTCATTATACTTGGTGAGTTGGATTAATACCCCGCCGCAGCCCGCTGTCGCTCCACCAACGCTTTCCAAAGAGGCGTTAAATCCGCCCGAGGCTTTGTTTTAAAATAAATATAGCCTGGGTCACGGGCGTATTTATTTTCAATACTGTCCATTAAAACGGTGGAGAAAAAGGAGGCCGATTCGCCTTGTCGATTATCATCTATATCAATTTGGCAAGTAATTTCCAAGTCATCAGGCACCCAAGCTACAAAGCTGGCATTAAAACTATAAGTTACTGGTAAATCATACTTGTCTCGATAAAAATTCATCACCCCTGCTTGTCCATAATGCCCTGCATATAAAAGACAGGTGCGTTGTTGTTCGGGAGATAAACTATGATAAATTTTAGCGACTTTTTGCGGAATTTCCTCCCAACCGTGCATATCTGCATAA
>JBGCFJ010000797.1:0-8902 GCA_045106885.1 Saprospiraceae bacterium | reverse complement strand
TCAGCAACCCATCCGTTTCACGGTTCAGGAGCTTACACTCCTTCATGCAAGCGGTTCACAAAAGATAAAGATTCCCCGAATCTTCCTCTTTTGCTCATGTTAAAATTATTCAACGTAGCTACGGCTATGCTGAATAAGCATCCCATCCGCAAGCGGTTCACAATCAGCGATTGTTCATCTTGCTAAAAGAAAAAATAACCTCGTCATTTCTGGTACATTATTAATTGCCTCATCCCTAACATAAAATACCTTAATTTTCTTAAAAACTTGTTAGGATGTTTGTAGTAGAAGTAATAGACGAAACAATTAAAGCAATAAACCCAAAACACATAGCTTTCAAAGACATTTCCACTCAGTACTTAATAAACACCTTCCATATTAAACGTATCCGCAAAAGTCCAATTCTACAAGAATGGCTGGATATGCCTTATGAAATTTCCGAAAAAATCAAACAGCGTTTAGAACAATTAAGGGATAAATTAGACTTATATGGTGCTTATTATAATGAAGGAGAATTAAAATGGAAATTTCTAAATCCATTAATTACACTAGTTGATTACGACGAAAGTGAAGCGTACGACACTTTTATAGAACGAACTATCCAAGCAACTCTAGAAGGTAAAAATTTACGAGGCATAGTAGATTTTATCTTAGCAACGGGAGAGGTAGAGTCTGTCGAACCATTCTTTTTCGTACACGAATACAAAAAAGAGAAAGGAACAGCAGATGATGTTATTGGTCAATTACTAAGGCAAAGTGGCAGAAATAATCAACCATTTATACCGCCTTTTTCCCTTCTAAGAAACTCAAAAAATGCGTCCATAATCCATTATGCAAGCATTTTTTAAATTCCTTAGAAGAAAAATTGACTGGTCTAACTGGCTAATTATTTTCTCCACTTTGCCTAAGTGCCATGTTAGTCGCTCAAAAATTAAATAATAATGACAAGCCAATTTATGGTTCTTATGTAATTGGAAGGCTTTGGTTTTTCGTCGTTTTAGTAGGGAAAGAATATGCTATTACAAGTGGACATATCGTCTCTAATGATGATATTTTCACCATCTATGGAATGCTAGTAAATATGAAAAAAATTGTTAAAGACAAATTATTATGAAATCGAACTATCTATCTTACTTCGATAAATCATGGCTAAAAAACCAAATTGCCCCATGCCCTTTTCTATACTTTCAATTTATACCAAACATTAGACTTTAAATACCAAATCATTAAAACCAGCATAATGGCCCAATAAACAATTTCTGCGGTCCAAGCCAAGACCAAACCACCTTCAAAAAAGTTAATAACGGCATAGATATAAGCTAAATAACCAACAGCACACCAAGTCTGAATTTTTAGGCCATAATAAGTAGCCCCAACGCCTGCCAAGCCATTAAAATAAACAACGCCAATAGAATTCAAGGTTAAAATAACCATTAATACATAAAAAATAGGTTGGGCTTCTGTAATTAAAGACATGTCAGCAGAACCTAATAAGGGGTATAGAATTTGGGTGGGAAATAAAACCATTGGAATGGTTAATAACATCGTAATAAACCAAGAAAATTTTGCCGTTTTCCAAATAATTGGGACAACTGCTTGTCGCTTTTGTTGGCCAATAAAATGGCTAACCAATGTATTGATAGTCGAAGCAAATCCCCAGCTAGGAATTTGTAGAAATAAAAAGACCATCCGAACAAGATTTGTGATGGCTAAAGGGCGTTCCCCTAAATTTTCAACAATACCAAAAAAAACAAACCAACTCCCTAAACCAACAATAGATTGAGCGACAATGGGCGATGCTAAGCGTTGTTGATCTCTAATTAATTGCCAATCAATTTTCGGTATTTTAAATAATTTGTATTTCTTAATGCCCTTGTCAAAGTATACATAAACTATAAATACAACAAAAGCTACAATTTCCGCAATCGTACTTGCCAAACCTGCCCCTGCAATCCCCATTTCTGGCAAGCCAAATCGACCATAAATCAGCCCATAATTTAGCACAATATTCACAATGCCTAAAATACAAGTATCTATCAGAATAAACTTAGTTCGGGCTATACCTGTATAAAAAGCAATCATCGCCAAACCTGTATAGCTAAAAAATACGCCCCAAGAACGGTAATTTAGATAGGCAATACTTTTGTCTAAAATTTCTTTGGAATCTACAAAAAGGGTAAAAAAGTAGGTGCAACCATACTGCATGAAAAAGAAAAGACCAATCGCTAAAACCAATTCAAAATAAAGCATGGCATAGAAGGTATGCCCTACTTCTTTGTAATCCTCCTCCCCTGCCCTACGAGCAATAATAATCTGTCCGCCTTTAGAAAAACCGTAGCCAATTGCTGCTACAATTAAGTAAAAAACACTTACAAAACCAATTGCCGCAAAATCTAATTCACTTCTATGAAACAGAAAAATACTATCACTTAACGCAATCACATTCTGCGCTGCTGTTCCCAACATGATTGGGGCAGAGATAGAAAAGATTTGTCGATAAGAGGTGTTTAAGTGCATAGTTTATTTTAGACGTAGTAGGTAAGTACTAGGATGCAATTATTCATAGAATTTTAGGACTAAGATTTTTTTGATATTTTTTAAGAGCAAATACCGAAAAAGATAGTTATAAAACCATTCATAAATATATCCGATTACTTATTATGGAAAGTTTAAAAATAAGGTTCAATTTTTAATTAAATAATCTATTTTTAACGCTTTCCACTGACCACAACTGACTAAACTTAACCTCTCATTGCTTCTACTGGATCCATATTTGCCGCTTGAAAAGCAGGAATTACTCCGGCTAGTATACCAGTAATAACAGAAACGGACAAGCCAAATATGGCATTCCCCATATCCAAGTAAAGCGGAAAGTCGATAGCTTTAGAGATGCCTGTGAGCAGTAACCAAATCAATCCCATACCAAACAATCCACCAATAATACAAAGGATA
The DNA here is from genome assembly GCA_045106885.1 of Saprospiraceae bacterium. Taxonomy (GTDB): domain Bacteria; phylum Bacteroidota; class Bacteroidia; order Chitinophagales; family Saprospiraceae; genus JAFMDF01. The sequence continues at coordinate 5,950 of JBGCFJ010000797.1, read as the reverse complement.
ACAGACTCTATCAAGAATTCTATCAATATTACATATCGTTTAGCGCCTAATGCTTTCTTTACCCCAATTAAGTTCGTTCGTTCTTTCACAGACACAAACATAATATTCGCTACACTAAACATCCCCACAATCAACGCAAAGCCACCAATCATCCAGCCAGCAGAATTCAATACGCCAAAAACCCCATCTAAAACATTACTTAATATAGACAATTCATTAAGTGCAAAATCATCTTCTTCTTTGGGTTTTAATTTTCTTCTGGCTCTTATCACTCCTGTAATTTCATCTTTTAATTCCGAAACACTCACGCCTTCTTTAGCTTTTACACTAATTTGAGAATGCATTTTATTCCCCTCTTTTAGATTGGCATATTTTTTAGCCATCCTATAATTTATCATTAATCCTTCGTCAAAATTCATGGGGTCTATCAAACTTTCTCCAGATTTTTTTAACACGCCTATGACTTCTAAATTTCTCCCGCCAATCTTTACCTTTTTACCAACTGCCTCAATTGGGCCAAATAATTCTTCTGCAATCACGCCTCCGAGAATTACCTTTGGTGCGCCTGTCAACATTTCTTTTTTAGAAAAATAGCGACCATTTTCATATTCTAGCCCTAGTAAAGCATCACTATCTTCCGTAAGACCGACTAAAAATCCCCCTTCTACACTACTCGACCGATACTTAGCGGTTTTGCCACCTACAACTGTAAAAAAAGAAGCCTTATCTGCATTTTTAACTTTCGCCTGAATAGCTTTAAAATCATTATAGGAAGGCCTAGGTCGTTTCATCCATTTCCAATAATTCTGTCCTGGGTCTTCTGCCCAAGTAAAGCGGTCTACATAAATCACATCATTTCCTAATTTATCAAAACTAGACCGAACATTGTCTTCCAAAGAATCTACTGCTGAAAGTACCCCTATAATACAGAAAATCCCAATAGAAATGCCTAGTAAGGATAAAAAACTCCTCAATTTACTACCAACTAGAGATTGCCATGCCTGACGAAAACTTTCAATTATGACTTTGATAACTGTAACCATGAAAAAGAGATATAGCTCGGGTGAATAATAATTTTGAGTAGCGGTAATTAACTTAAGTTGCGGAGCAAGCTAAAATGTTTCAAAATGGTTATATTGTTGTATGGTTATATTGATAATGGACTAAAAAAATTCAACCTAAGGATTATCTAGTACTGTAACAATAAAACAATATAGCAATAAAACAATTGTTTGCAACTTGAATTAATTAGGCGCTTACACAAAATTTAAAACCAACAAATTGTCGATAATTTAAAATGTCGATATTTGTTAATCTCAAATTTTGAAACCATACACTTTTACTGAGTCACGCATTCCGCTACGCTTCGTGCGGAGAATAGAGTTCTTGGGGTTGGTAAAATTCGATTTTTTGTTAAAAAATCGAATTTTACCAACCCCAAACCCCTCATTTTAGCCGCAGAAAGCGGCGTTTTCAAAAAGTGTATGGTTTTATAATCTCAAATTCAACTTCAACCTCAAATTCCCGCCGAAGGTGGTTTGAAATTGAAAATTGAAAATTAAATTTTACTTAGGTATTTAACGACAACTATTCAAAAGGTAAAATTAAACTTTTGTTTAGTAAAGCAACAAATCATTCGATAAAGGTGTTACTTTTTTCTGCTAACTAGTCAAAATATAAAGGTTACTCCACTAAGAACAGGTTACTTTCTATAATTTTAAGCCTTAACTTAGGAAAATAGTGGTCAATAATATTTTTTATTCGGACCTTGGCTATTTTCAAAGAGCTAGACATTTCTTATCTTTGCAGTCATTTTTAAAAAATGGCTTTATTTTGGTAATAAGTAGTTTACCTTAGGAAAACATTTTTTAATTGTATTTTTAATAAAACATAATATTTGAATGAGGACTAAACTGTCACAATTCAATTTTGAGTTACCAGAGAATTTAATTGCCAAATATCCAGCTGATCAGCGTGATGAGTCTAGGTTAATGGTTGTACATAGAGACACTGGAAAGATTGAGCATAAGGTCTTCAAAGATTTAATCCATTATTTCGATGAAGATGATGTTATGATTTTTAATAACACCAAAGTTTTTCCAGCCAGATTATATGGTACCAAGGAAAAGACAGGTGCTAGAATTGAGGTTTTCTTATTAAGAGAATTAAATAAAGAGGCGAAGTTATGGGATGTATTGGTTGATCCTGCCAGAAAAATTCGAGTAGGTAACAAATTATATTTCTCAGATGAGGAGGGTAATAATATTTTGATTGCAGAGGTAGTAGATAACACTACTTCTAGAGGTCGAACCATTCGTTTTTTATATGAAGGCACTGATGTAGAATTTCATGGAGAGTTGGAGAAGTTAGGTACAATGCCACTTCCGAAATCTCTTGAAAGACCACCTGAGCCATCAGATATTGAAAGGTTTCAAACTATCTATGCTAAAAATATTGGTGCAGTAGCAGCACCAGCTGCAGGTCTACACTTTAGTCGGGAGTTGATGAAGCGGTTAGAGATTAAAGGTATAGATTTTGCTGAATTGACTTTACATATTGGTTTAGGAACATTTAGAAGTATTGATGTAGAAGATTTGTCGAAGCATAAAATGGATGCAGAGTACTTCAAAATTGACCAGGATACTTGTGATAAAGTCAATCGTGCACTTAAAACTAATCGCAAGATTTGTTCCGTTGGTACTACGTCTATGCGTTCTATCGAATCGGCAGTATCTGCAACGGACAATTTAAAAACAGTAGAAGGTTGGACTAATTTATTTATTTTTCCTCCTTACGAATTTCGTATTCCAAACTGTATGATTACCAATTTCCATTTACCAAAATCAAGTCTAGTCATCATGGCTTCTGCTTTTGGTGGGTCTGAGTTGATAAAAGAAGCTTACGCAGAAGCCATTAAAGAAAAATATCGTTTCTTTTCTTATGGTGATGCAATGTTGATTCTATAAAATTAGGCATAGGGCTGAGGGCGATTGGCGGAGGCATCTTCAATCATTTACTTAGCTATATTTGCTGTTATAAAAAGGCTATTTTGAAATTATTTCAGAATAGCCTTTTTTAGTAGTAGTATCTTAATTTTTTAAAATACTTGGTGAACTCATCTTTAATAATAGCGATTAAGCTTATTTAATAAGAACAGGTCTAAAAAAACCTTTCAATCAACCTACTTTTAAAATCATTAACTATGTCCACACACCGAAGACCAGCTGCAGATGAGTCAATGGAATATTCTAAAACTTACATCAGAAAAGTAGAAAGTGCAGATTTTATAGCTGTTTTAACTCAATCATTAGCCAAAAATTTAGCAAAATTACAAACCCTCAACGAAGGCCAATGGAATAGCCGTTATGCTGCCGATAAATGGACCGTCAAAGAAGTATTGATACACATCCTTGATACTGAAAGAATTTTCGCTTATCGTGCTTTAAGAATCTCTAGAAATGATAAATTACCAATGCAAGGTTTTGAGCAAAATGATTATGTTCCTTATTATGAGGTAGCTCATAGAAGTCCTGCTTCTCTAATGGAAGAATACGAATTATTACGACGGTCTACTATTTCCCTTTTTAAAAATATGTCTACTGAAATGTTGGACCGAATGGGTACGGCTAGTGGTGGCCCTTTTTCAGCTTTAGCTTTGGGCTTTATGATTGCAGGACATGAAATTCACCATTGGGAAATTATGGAGAAACGGTATAGTATATAATTTAAACTGTGGACAATTGTTAGATGGCTATTGGTTCAAGTCATAAATCCTCCGAAAGAATCGGAGACAGGTTAAATCGGCGTCTTTTTCCGTTAGCAAAGCTTGGGTTGAAATAGTTGCTGCTGTTAGGGTTATCATTTACTAAGAGTTTGGACAGATGATATTCGTTATTTTTTGACGCTGATTTCGCTGATTTGTATGGTTTATTTAAGATATGATTTTTATAAAATTTCGTATCATTATTTATTATCATAATGCTCCTCGACTGCCTAATTCAATCACCTCCAAATCCTCAATTTTAGCATCTACGACCGAGAATCGCATAATTGTCTTTACCTTATGAAACCCATGCACCCCACAAGCGCCAGGGTTCATGTGCAATAAACCATGTTTGTGGTCAGGCATCACTTTTAGGATATGGGAATGACCGCAGATAAAAAGATTGGGTGGATTGGTTTTCATGATTGCTCGTACCCTTTTATTATAACGCCCAGGATAGCCACCAATATGCGTCATCCAAACGTCCATTCCTTCACAATTCCAGCGTAAATCTAAGGGGAATTCTGCCCGCATTTTGGCATCGTCAATATTGCCATAAACGGCTTTTAGGGGTTTGAATGCTTCTAGTTTTTCGACGACTTCAAATCTGCCGATGTCTCCTGCATGCCAGAGTTCATCGCAATCTTTGAAGTAGTCAAATATTTTAGGGTCTAAGTGACTGTGGGTATCGGAAAGTAGGCCTATTTTTTTCATCTGTAGTTGGTGGTAATTTTCAATTTATAATTTTCAAAATTTGACAGCTATGTTGTGGATAGGTCATGTCGAAATATTAAATAGGGCTTTTTGTGGGTGGACTCTTTATTATTGAAGCGCTAAAAGTAATGGGTTTGAGCGGAGTAAACAAGATGATGCGGAAAAACTCTTTTATCTCAACTATTGTTCTACCACAGATAGGGGTTGTCACGAAGTATTCCCTTTTGAAAATTGTCAAAATGATTTCAATAGGTTGCTGATTTATGATTTACCCAAAAAATAAACGGAGTAGTGTTCAAACACTACTCCGCTATAGGTATCAACCATTTATTTTACCAAAGTGGGTCTTATAAATAAGTGGGCCATGATTAATTTTTTTTGAAATCCCCCTTATTCTGCATCTTAGGTCGCGAGCATTAATTCTCACTCTAGCAAAACGAATGGCATAAAGAACACTAAACAAATAGTGTTCCTAAATTTCTAAATTCCCAAATTTATTTTCTTAATATTGTCGATTAACGATTAACTTTTTAACGATTGGTTGAGCATCTGCTGTTCCTTGAACTTGGATGTAGTAAATACCATTCGCAAAATTTGTTAAATCAATCTGTTTCGTGCTAACTACTTGCTCAATGTGTTGTTCGTAAACAACTTGAGACAAGTGATTGCTAATCGCTATATTAACTGATTTATTCGTCCATTTAGATAAATCAAGATTTACCATTTGTTTGGCTGGATTCGGATAAACAATCAAGTTATCTGTAATTGTCTGCTCAATAGCTAAGCTGGTAGTTGGACTATTTCTACTAGATGCTCCATTTAAAACGGTTACTTCTAATTGAATATCTTGTTCTCCATTTTCACAAAGAGACCCCCAATTAGCATTTAGTAAAGTGTAGTGTATGATGTAATTACCAGCAGCTAAACCTTCCGCTACCCAAGTATCTCCACAATCACCAGTACAATTAGCCACTTGTATCCAAGAACCACCTCTTCCAATAAAGTAAACTTTAACACGTTCTACTGGAGAAGTTAAACCTGCAACGGTAATCGTTCCGCTTCCTGGAGTTGCCGTTACGGCATCACAATCTGGTTCTCCATTATTAATCAATGTACCAGCACAACCACAACCATCAGCTTGAATCACATCGTTTCCTGTATTAGGATTGCCGTCATCACAGCCTGTTCCAGGTGCTTTTGGATAATTGGCATCATCTTTCGCACAATCTTCTGTATCACAAACCCCATCACCATCTGCATCTTGTAAAGTACCACTGATACAGTTACAATCGGCATCAAAAATATCACCTACGGTGCAATCATTGCCATCATCACATGGCTTTCCTGCATCTGTACAAGCATTGGTATCACAAGCATCTGGTATACCATCACCATCTGTATCAATATTATCATCTCCATTTGGACAAATATCATCCGCATCACAAACACCATCGCCATCTGCGTCTTGTAAAG
>JBGCFJ010000796.1:0-7397 GCA_045106885.1 Saprospiraceae bacterium | reverse complement strand
GTATCTCCTTCTTTAGCAACTTTCCAAATATCCATGCCCCCTAAACCACCTGGGCGGTCAGAGGCAAAATAAAGGGTCGAACCATTAGGAGAAAGAAATGGGTGTGTTGTCTCAAAATCTAGGCTATTGAAAGGCAAATCATCACCAACGACCCAAGAATTATCCGCAGACATTGTTGCCGTTGATAATTTCATTGTTTTCCGACGGTCTTTTCCTTTTCTAGGTCTAGCATTATTTTGAGAAATAATCATCATTTTGCCATCTGGATTAAAAGTCGGTGCGCCAAAATTAACTTTAGAACTAAAGTCATTAGGCACTACTTCACCAGGGCCAAAACTACAGTCTCCATCTGCTTTCATTTGCGCAAAACGAAGATTTTGAAAACGACAAGTATCACATTTATTATCTTTCACATTTGTGTTATACATGATACCGTCTCCATAAGGAACTGCCACAAAATCCTCTTTAGGCGTATTGAGCATTCTTAGATTCGTGACAGATACTTCTTCTATTTCTGTCTGACTGAAAGCAGTCAAAGACAGGAATAGGAAAAGTAATAAGAATATATTTTTTTGAATCATGATAAAAATCAATTTTGAATATAAGCTATTGAATCATAGTTCAAGTGAATGGTCAAAATCAAATTGCTATATTGTTTTACCGTTTTATTGTTATCGAATTAATCATAGTTTGTACTAGCGTTTCTAAACCATATAACAATTTTAACAATCCGTAAATCTACAATCCTTAGCTTCTATTAATTTATAGGGTTTAATTAAAAGTAACGTAGATTACTCAAGTTCTTACTATACTTACCAAAAGAATAAGATAGTAAAAATTCTAAAGAACCATTAGAATAATCCTTTATGTCACTTGTCGTAAAGTCATAAGCAAAACCTGCTCTCAGTTCGTCAGTTAATTGATATTGAATTAAACCATCTATTGAATCATCTAGTCTATAATTCAACCCTACCCACAATTTCTCCATAAATACCAAGTTGGCATTAACATCAAACTCAAAAGGAGCATTTTTCCCTTGAAAGCTAATCATTGCGCCTGGTACAATTTTTACATTATTCGTCAAATCCTTCACAAATCCTAACATCAAGTAATAAGTGTGAAAATCATTCCCATCTCCTGAAATATTATCTCTTTGGAAATAAGAAGTATTGAGTAGTTGAGGAACCGATAAACCTATGTAAAAGTTATCATTATGGGTATAGTATAAACCTGCGCCAAAATTCACTTTAGTTTGTGAGAAAGCATCATTTCCATTAAAAATAGTCTGGTCACCTGCATCTAGCGGGTTGGTTAAGTTATAATTCGCTTCACCAAATTCTAATTGAGCGCCTAAACCTAAACTCAACTTTCCTTTGTCAGAAACTTGAAATTTATAAGCATAAGCTCCGTCCAAACGATTACTATTAAAAATACCTGCTTTATCAGAAGTAAAGCCTAATCCGAAACCACCTCTACCACATTGTACTGGCGAATGGAAATTAATCGTTCCAGTTTTAGGTGCTTTACCATCCGCAAAACCTCCCGTCCATTGATTTCTATAGAGGGCATTGATGACGGGAACGCCCCCACTCCCTGCATAGGCTGGATTATAAGCCAACCTATTAAATAAATAATTGGTATACTGCACATCGTTTTGCGCCATCGCCATAAGGCTAAAAAGCAAGAAGGCAGTTGTATATATAATTCTTTTCATTTTAATAATTTTTTCAATTTTAAATATTAAAATTGTCTGCTTATTGAATTGCTGTATTGTTAACCAACAATACAACAATTCAACAATACAACAAACTTTCTAACTTATCTAGCGATAGAAACACAACCCGTTGTAGGTGCTGGAGCACCAGCTCCTGTTTCTTCAAAGATATAGTAGTATGGACCTGGAGGTAAATCTGCACCATCGTGCTGTCCATCCCAATTATTGTTATAATTATCTGCTTCGTAAACTAAATCTCCCCACCGATTAAAGATTTTTAAATTGACATTTTTAAAGTCAGCACATTCAATCGTGAATATATCATTCAAGCCATCACCATTTGGAGAAATAACATCTGGTACGATACAATTCAAATTACTTGGGTCTTGATTTACCGTAATATTAACCGTTGCTTGATCACAAGGTGCATCAGGACAAGCTGTATTACATAGCTCATAAACAAATTGGTCATTACCTACAAAACCATCATTAGGAGTGTAAGTAATATTTCCATTTGCATCAATAGTTCCTGTTCCACTAGCTGGACCAGAAATCACTGTGACACTACCATTATTTGGGGTATCATTCCCCAATACATTGCCACTTACTGTTTCTGTATTTAGAATAGTAAATCCATCATCTGTAGCAGTTGTTTCTGACGGCATTGGACTACTAATGGTTAGAGAAGCAGTCGAATATTCACCACAAGCCTCATTAGACAACGTCCAAGTAATAACATCTCCATCTTCTAAGCCCATCACATCTGTAACAGGACTAGTAGCATCGGTAAATACCACATCCATATTACTACTTGTCCACATACCTGTACCTTCTGTCGGCACCGCTGCTTCCAAAGCAGTAGGAACCATGCCGCCACAATCATCTTGCATCAATTCAGTCAAAATCGTCGCTTCTTCTTCTGGTCTAGGCGTAACCGTTAAATCAACTGCATTAGATGGTTCACTTGGGCAACCAGCATTTTCTTGCGCAATCACCGTATAAGTGTTATCTCCTGTAGCACCATCCGTTGGCACTTCTATAATTCCTGTTATTCCAGTAGCAACGGTAGCTCCAGCTGCATCTAAAACAGTATAAGTTGTATTGTCTTGAGGGGCAGCTACGGTAATCGTCGCTGCTGTTCCTTCACAAACGGGTCCTTCATTAATGCTCACAGTTGGCGCATCAGGTTTAGGTGTTACGACTACTGTTGCAGGTGGAATTGTCGCAGGGCAACCATCAATGGTAACCACTACGGTATATTCTCCTGCATCCGCCTCTGTTGCCGCAGCAATCACTGGGTTTTGTTCCGTAGAAGTAAATCCGTTTGGTCCACTCCATTCAAAAGTCGCACCTTCCACATCTGTTACCATTAAATTGATTGAGTCCCCAACACAAACTGGACTATTAGAAGCAGCCGTGACGCCTTCTAAATTTTCTCTTAAACTCACTGGAACAGCTTCAGATGGGTCAGATGGACAAGAGCCATCTTTAACCACTACCGTATAATCACCCGCATTTCCTTCTTGGAAATCTTCAATGGAAAATGTAGGATCCATTGTATTCGCTACAACTTCCCCATTTAATAGCCAATCATAAGAAATGGCATCTCCAGCGGCTTCTGCTGTACTTAAAGTAACCGTCTCCCCAGGACAAGCACTATCTTTATCCGTACTAGCCGTAGGCGTCGCAGGTTTTGGATTAATGGCTAAAGTAGTTGGTCCAAAATCATTTGGACAACCATTTAAAGTGACGGTAACCGCATAATCTCCATTATTAGCAGCCGTTACATTTTCTAAAGTAACGGTCTCGTCCGTTGAAGTAAATCCATTTGGTCCAGTCCATTCGTAAGTTGCTCCTTCTGCGCTAGGCGCAGTCAAAGTAACCGTCTCTCCTTCACAAACACCACCAGCAGGTTCCATTGTAATATCCCCTTCAACAGGTGGTTGAACCGTAATTTCAATTGGGTCAGATGGGTCAGAAGGACAACCACCATTGTTGATTATTACGGTGTAATTACCTCCATCAGTTGCTGTTGCTGGATTAATCACCAATTCAGCGTTATCTGTAGTACCTACAGAACTTCCATCTAAAAGCCATTCATAAGTAATATTATCTCCAGTTACTGCGTCCGTGCTTAACGTAAATCCTTCCCCTGGACAAACAGTCGTTGGGTCTGCGGAAATAGTTGGAGTAGCTGGTTTAGGGTCAACCTGTACAGTTACTGGTCCAATAGTTGTTGAGCAACCATTAGGGTTAGTTATAGTAACGTTGTATTCTCCATTGTCTTCAGGAGCAGCAGCAATAATAATCGTTTCTGCTGTTGTACCAACTACACCATTAGGTCCTACCCATTCATAAGTAAAATCAGCCATATCTTCTACAGCTAAAGTAACATTAGTACCTTCACAAGCTGGATTTTCTATAGGAGCAGAAGAAGTTGGGTTTACATTTGGTAAACCACCAGAAGCGACATCAATAGCAACATCGTTAGATGGTAAAGAAGAACAACCATCTAGCGTAATGACAACTTGATAATTTCCTGTATTGGTAAATACTAAATTCTCAATCACTAAACTCGGTCGAGTTCTTGTTCCTAATGAATCTACTCTACCTTCTGGATTGGTAAAAGTCCACGTATAAGTAGCACCAGCAATAGGTGTTGCCATAAATTCTAAACGCTCACCTTCGCAATGAATATCTTTGTCAACTGTCAATTCAGGTGCATCTGGTCTTGGCAAAACTGAAATATCTACGCCGTTAGAAGCGCCACTTGGACAAGCTCCTCCTCCACCAATTGCTACTACAGTATAAGTACCCGTTTGATCAGCAGCGACCGCAGGCAAAGCTAAAGTAGGTTCATCAGTAGTCGCAACAACAGTCGCATTTCCATCTGCTGTAGTTAAAGTCCATTCATAAGTTGTGTTCGCATCCGCAGTACCCGTAGCACTCAAAGTGATTGGGTCAGCTTCACATACACTAGTCGCCGACGCTGATAAAACAGGTGTAACTGGTTGTGGTGAAACCGCTACGGCTACCCCATTAGAAGCACCACTTGGACAAGCACCTCCTCCCGTTGAAGTAACTACCGTATAAGTACCTGCTTGATTAGTGGTTATTTCCGTCAATGCTAAAGTTGGTACATCAGTAGTCGCGACTACCGTTGCATTTCCATCAGCATTTGTTAAAGTCCATTCATAAGTAGTATTAGCTACTGCATTTCCTGCACTTAAAGTAACTGACGCCCCTTCACAAACTACAGATTCGCTTGCTGTTAAAACAGGCGCTGCGGAACTTGGGCTAACCACCACATCAATTGGATTCGATATTGCGGAAGCACAAGTATCACTAGTTACAATCAGTGTATAAGCGCCAGAATTAGCGCCAACAACTGCATCCAAAGTAAAGGTTGGAACATTGGTTACAAAGTCAGTCGTTCCAGTTGCGCCAACAAACGTCCAATTATAACTAATATTAGCGCCAGTTACTGCCGTCGTAGAAAGCGTCAATGACTCTCCTCCACAAAGTGCAGTAGCATTCGCTGCTAAAACAGGCGTAGCTGGTGTATCACAAGTTTCTTCTCCCTCCACTTGTTGGAAATCAGGAATACCGTTTCCATCCGTATCTGGTGGGTTAGAAGTAGTGCCTTCGGTTGCTTGACCAAAACCATTTACCGTTGGTGTACCCGTACCGATAATTCCATCACCATCAGGATCAGATAATCCACCTTCAATCACATCATTAATACCATCACCATCAGCATCTAAGTCTCTAAAATCACCTGGACCATCGCCATCCGTATTCACCAAAGGCGTATTAGGCACAACGGGTCCATTAGCATCTGCGGTAGCAATGCCATTAACATCAACGGTAATTGGTCCTGTACCAATAAATCCATCATTATCGCCATCTGGATTAATATTTTCAACCGTATCATTAATCCCATCATTATCAGAATCTAAATCGTGCCAATCTCTTACGCCGTCACTATCTGTATCTGGAGGTAAATTAATGGGTCCACCTGTAGTCATTACTGGTGGTAATCCATCTACATTTACTGTAGGAATATTACCATTTCCATCATCAATCCGACCATCTAAATTGGTATCACTACCTTGATAACCTCCTTCAATAACGTCTAAAATACCATCGTTATCAGAATCTAAATCATGCCAATCTGGAACACCGTCACTATCCCAATCAATTGGAAGGGGAATACCTTGTCCGTTTCCATTCACATTAATTACTGGTGCAATTCCGTTTGCATCAACTGCGGGTGGATTTCCATTACCATCATCAATGCGGCCATCTTGATTAGCATCTGAATCTATATATCCTGCTTCTACTACATCTAAGATACCATCTTGGTCAGCATCTAAATCATGCCAGTCAGGAACACCATCACTATCCCAATCAATTGGAAGCGGAATACCTTGTCCATTCCCATTTACATTCATCACAGGAGGAATACCATCTGAATTAACGGTTGGTACATTTCCATTACCATCATCAATCCGACCATCTTGGTTCGTATCAGAACTAGCATAGCCAGCTTCCACTACATCTAAAACACCATCTTGGTCTGAATCTAAGTCATGCCAATCTGGCACCCCATCACCATCCCAATCTGGAGGCAGTGGAATACCTTGTCCTGTTAACGCTGGATTAATTAAAGGGACTAAACCATCTGCATTAGCACTACCTTCAATCCGACCATCTTGATTTGTATCCGAACTAGCATATCCTGCTTCTACTACATCTAGAATACCATCATTATCCGAATCCAAATCATCATGATCAGGAATGCCATCCCCGTCAAAATCCCAAGGTACATAATTAGCTACAGCAGTAGGAGAATCATTTGTCTCTAAACCGCTAAAGAAACCATTCGCACCAAAAACAGCTGGGTCACCATCTATTACCCCATTTCCATCCACATCAGCTTGGTTATGTCCTGCTTCTACTAAATCACTAATCCCATCATTATCCGAATCTAAATCGTAATGGTCAGGAACATTATCTCCATCTGTATCATAAGCACCAATAATTTGGTCACATATACCATCTGCGTTAGCGTCCGTACAGCCACTATTTACCGCAGCGTCATTAGCATCTTGATAATTTTGTACCCCATCGCCATCTTCATCTCCACTTGGATCTAAACCACCTGGTAAACAAGCCCAGCCTTCATCTGGATGACAAAATTCTAATAAATCAGGGACACCATCATTATCATCATCAATATCTACCACATCCGTAATCCCATCATTATCATGATCCCCCGTTGGTGGGTTACAATCAGCTTCGATATTAATAGCTAAAGTGCCATTTCCAAAATTATTAGTCTCAATGAATGCCCATTGGTCTAACATGTTTCTATTACCAAAACCATTATCATAGGTAAAAGCAGTAGTCGTTGGTAAAGCATTCCCTGCGGTAGCGCCCCCACTTACTGCACCACTAATGCCAGAATGATCATAGTAAAAATTACCATCAGGGCTACCAGGGCCATTCATTCTAGTAAAAGTAACTCCGCCTACATTATTTTCAATATCCGCTAATAATACATGAATTTCACCACCTCTAACCATTAAATCATAAGCAAAAGCAAAGTTAGGGTTTGCAGGAATAACCGCTCCTGTACCATCTCGACCATCCCAAAGGATAGAATCCATCCCAACTCCTG
>JBGCFJ010000795.1:0-11617 GCA_045106885.1 Saprospiraceae bacterium | reverse complement strand
CATAAACCTCGTTTCTATTGTCATCAATCAGTTGGTTTACAATAATAAGATGTTGCTGCTTTATTTCATTGAGGCATTTAAGGGGGGTACCATTTCCATAAAAACAGTTATCCATTATAGCTTCGAGGGCATCGGTTGTTTTGCCCATTGCTGATAGGACGACCACTAATGGCTTATTTCGGTAATTCCTTAAAATATCAGTCACATTCCTGACCGAAACGGCGTCTTTGATAGAGACACCACCAAATTTGAATACTTCCATAATTGAGCAAAATTTAAATAGTTAAGCTTGGTTTACAAATCCTCGGATTGTAGAAGGCATAAGTTTCATATTCTCTTTGATTTTGTTGCCAATTGTTTTTGAAACAATGCTTTAGTAGCGATTAGATTTTTATTAGCCTTTTCTAAATTGATAAGAAGTAATTTGTCTTCGTTTTCTTTAGCTAGATGAGTTATTTCTTGTTCTCTTAATGCCATCTGCAACTCTACAATAAATTGTTCTGCTTCCTTGAGCAGTTCTTCATAAAACTGTTCCTCCTCTCGTAATCGTTCATTAGTTCTTTTCAATTCAGCTATAGCCATTACGGCCTCTTTATAGGAGACCATGCGCTTCACTTCTTTTGCTTTTAAATTTTGTACTACTAGCCTATTATTTTTATACAATTCTTGAAAATAGGCACGAGATTTAGTCGGATTAAAATCTAAAAGAGTACCTCCTTGGTCAAAATGCTGCATAAATACTCGTCCTAAGGCATAAGTGGCTGTAGCCGCACTTACAGAAACGGCTGAACCACCTAAAATAGCCCCCAACCCAGGTACGATTTTAAGGATACCCATAGCTCCTAAATTTCCTGCAAGTGAGCCAATAAATGATTTAATTTGATGTCTTTTAAAAGGGATACGATACACTTTAGCAATATCCCGAATCATCCAAATTTGAATACTCGTAACTCCAATAGCATCCAATAATGGAAAGGGAATAAAACCTAGTCCAGCAGCATATAATGTTCTTTGATTGATTATTTTCTGTGCGGCATCTTTTTGTTTAAAACTTACCCATATAGGCGTATTTAAAGCAATATCCATTGTCATTGTCTTTTCATTTAGATAGACTTGTTTCGAATCAAGTCTATTAGGATGAACGAAAGTATTTTCTCATTTATAGTTTTAAGTGTTTATTGTTATTTTGTTAAAAAGTTATTTTTCTACTATTTCACCGATGCCTTCTAACATTTGCCATGCTAGTCCCAGCTGAACATTAGTTCTTTTCGGCAATACAATAGAAAAAACGTAATCATTGTTAAAATAGGCGACCGCTTTATATTGCCCAAAATGAGTAAAAGTACATTCCATTGTCTGTTGCACTATCTTGATATTATCAATTTCCAAAAACTTAAAATCCAGCATCATTCCTGTTCTAATTACTTTTGAAAGGGCTTCTTTTATACTAAAAAGTGCGGTATATCCAATAATATTATTATAATAGTTATGGAGTAATTTTGTTTTTTCCGTATTAGTCAATTGACTCAAAATATCTTTTCGTCTAGTGATATCTATTTTTTCTACATCAATTCCCATTGGATGTGCTTCGGGATAAGCAATGCTCCACCCAATAGCATCGCAATGACTAATGCTGACTTGTAGATTAGAAAAGTTAGGGCATTTTACGACTGGAAATTGAAAAACGCCTGTATCTATTTCTATAGACTTTGGTGTTTTTATATTAACTAGATCCAGAATCGCTTGTTTGGCGGATAATCTCCCCAATAGATAACTCGTTTTTCTTTGGTCATAATGGTAATTTCGATACACTAATTTTTCTTTTGGATGCAGCATATCCAAATGAAGTTGGCATTCTTTTAATGTTCCATGCATTAAACCAACGCAAGCCTGAAATTTCTGCTTTTCTCGAATCAATGCTAACTTTACAGATACTGGTTGCATATACCTCTATTTTTAAACAGGTCAATGAAAAAAAAGCGATATTTCTTTTTTTCCATTATATAACAAAATTAAATAAATCCTTTTTCACTACCCATTCATTCTTCTGCATTATTAAATCATAAAAAGGGATATATCATTCATTTCACCTATTCAAAAAGGAAGAAAGAATATATTTATCAAATTGTATCACGCTCTCCCTTCTTTTTTCTATTCCAATTCAGGCATCTGTCCATTTCTCATCCATAGCACACGGTTGGCAATATGCCAATATTGTTTATCACGGGATATGGCAAAAACGGTTTTATTATGAAATTCTAACATAAAAGTTATTTTGCCTTGTTCTAGTTGAGCCTACCACTTTCAACAACAAGTAACATTACTTTACGACTTTAAGGCTTAAATCTAAACTCGTTGCAGAATGCGTTAATGCACCTACTGATATAAATTGTACACCTGTTTTAGCTATTTCTCTTACCGTATGAATCGTCACTCCACCAGAGGCTTCTGTTTCGAAACGGTCGCCGATAGTTGCCAATGCCTCTCTTAAAATTGGTAATTCAAAATTATCTAGCATAATTCTATCCACCATTCCTACCTCTAGTACTTTATGCAATTCTACTAAGTTTCTTACCTCTACGGTAATCGGAAGTTTTAAATTATTCTTTTGCATATACACATTGGACGCTTTAATGGCTTCTTGAATACCGCCACAAGCGTCAATATGATTGTCTTTTATCATTATCCTATCATACAAACCATAGCGATAATTCGTACAGCCGCCTACTTTTACCGCCCATTTTTCTAGAAATCTCAATAAAGGAGTCGTTTTTCTAGTATCTAATATTTGTACAGGCAGATCCGCCACCTCAAATTTAAACCTATTAGATAGCGTTGATATGCCACTCATTCTTTGCATCGTATTTAATATCAATCGTTCTGTCATTAATAAAGCTCTAGAATTGCATGCTACTGTAAATGCTATTTCGCCATATCGGACAGCTTCCCCATCTTTTTTGAAGCATTCTATGATAGCTTCTGGATCTACTCTTTTAAAAATATGCTTAGCTAATTCAATTCCAGCAATTACGCCATCGTCTTTTACCAATAATTTTGCATTGGTTCGGGCATCTGCTGGAATGCAGGCAAGAGAGGTATGATCGCCATCTTGAACATCTTCTTCTAAGGCTCGATCGATAAAGTTGTTAATATAGTCTTGATTTATTAGTCCGTCAGTCATGGTTATTTTATTTTGTATAATGCCGTTATATTGAGGTATATCCGTATAGCAATATTAATGAAACACGGACATTTTCAACAGCCTATCTTGAAGTTCTGAATTGCTGAATTAAGATAAATATTTTGCTACAATTGGCATCCGCCGCCCCATTCCAAAAGCTTTAGAGGAGACCCTTAAAATGGGTGGTGTTTGGTATCGTTTAAACTCATTGATATTTACTAATCGTAGAATTCGACGAACTAAATGTTCCTCAAAACCCATTGCTATAATTTCTTTGGGACCTTGTTGTTTTTCGATATATTGATATAATATTTCATCTAAGATGGCATAATCAGGTAAACTATCCGAATCCTTTTGATCAGGACGCAATTCAGCTGACGGTGGTTTGTTAATCGTATTTTCTGGTATTACCTCACCGTCCTTATTAATAAACCTAGCCAATGCAAAAACATCTGTTTTGTAAACATCTGCAATGACGGATAAACCACCACACATATCTCCATACAAAGTCCCATATCCAACGGCTGCCTCACTTTTATTAGAGGTATTCAGTAAAATATTTCCAAACTTATTGGACATCGCCATCAATAAAACGCCTCTCGTTCTGGCTTGAATATTCTCTTCAGCAAGGCCAAAAGACATACCTAGAAAATGAGGGTGCAATAATTCTTTAAAAGATTCATAAGATTTTTGAATAGGTATAATATCGTATTGAATACCTAAATTCTTAGCTAAATCTCTAGCATCATTAATAGAATGATCTGACGAAAATTCGGAAGGCATTAATACGGCTCTGACATTATTGGCACCTAATGCTCTTGCTGCTAAAACAGCAGTTACCGCCGAATCTATGCCGCCTGATAAACCCAAAATAGCCCGCTTAAAACCTAATTTCCCAAAGTAATCTTTAATGCCTAAGACAATGCTGTCGTGAATTAACTGCATTTTGTCTTTCGGTTGTTCCGATACTTTTCCACCTTTTTCTACTTCTTCTAAATCGTATGTCTTGACACATTCTTCGAAGTAAGTCAATTCTTCAAATACCTTTCCGTCTGATGACATAACGATAGATCCACCATCAAAGATAACCTCCGTTTGTGCACCTGAGTGATTGATGTAAAAAAGCGGTAATTTATATTTATCAACATTCGCTTTCAAGACATCAATCCGTTCTTGCGCATGGTCATAAGCAAAAGGCGATGCAGAGACATTAATCATCAAATCTGGCTTTTGTGGCATCAACTCATCCATTGGACAAATGGTATATAATGGATTTTCGTTGCCCAAATTCCACATATCTTCACAGATGGTCAATGCTATCTTTTTGCCTTTGAATTTGATGATTTTAAATGCTGTGGCTGGCTCAAAATATCGATATTCGTCAAAAATATCGTAGGTTGGTAAAAGTGCTTTATGCTGTACTTGTTTGACTTTGCCATGCTCTAAAAAATAAGCAGAATTGTACAAATCTTTACCTTCAATAATTGGATTTCTACTGATGGAACCAACTATTATGGCAATCCCTCTTGCTGCTTTGGCTAACTTATTAATCGTCTCTTCAGCTTGGTCAACAAAATCGTCAAATTCTACAAAATCTCTTGGCGGATAAGCAGTTGTTGCTAATTCACTAAAGCAGACAATATCGGCTTTTTGTTTTTTTGCTGTTTTTACAGCGGCTAACATCTTTTGAAGATTTCCTTCAAAATTACCAACATGGAAATTTAATTGCGCTACGGCTATCTTCATAATTTAATTAAAATTGCAAGTTATTTTCTTACCGCTCTCCTACTACATCGATCATTAAATAAGTTGTAATTGTTTGTAGCCACCAAATTTATTTGGTAGGCTCTTTTCCAAACGAAAAATGGAATCAGCCAAATGAATTTGGCGATTACAAAAAACAAATAAACTTTTTGAACGATGTACTACGCTACTGGTTTAGCTTAATCGTACTATTTCTGTTGAATAGATTAGCTGTAAATTGTAAGAAAGAAGGGATTAGATTCGTTTTTTCAGAACGAATAAGTGCTAGTTTTCCGTTATCTTCTATATCCGTTTCTTCTATCTTTATAAAGCCAACATTCATAATAGCATGAACGGGTATTTTTTTAGGATCACTTTTTTTATTCATATTACTTTTTTGAGCATGAACACCTTTAAGTGTTTCATTTGTTTGATTCACAAGCAGTTTTAAATGTTATGATTGTTTTTTATTCTAGTTCTATTTTTAGAATATCGATTGTACTTTTAGCACTTTAATTGTTTTATCAAAAGGCTACAATATTTTGGATAATTTGCTACTTCTTTTATAATAGCGAATCCTTCGAATAGTCCAATAAAGTTGGATAATCTGTAGTATAATGCAATCCTCTACTTTCTCGTCGAATAGAAGCAGATTTAGTAATCAAATAAGCAATAGTAATTAAATTACGCAATTCAAAAAGTTGAGGAGAAACCAAAGAGGAGCGATACAAATCTTCTGTTTCTGTATGTAGCAGATGTAAGCGATTAAGAGAGCGTTTTAGCCGTACATCCGAGCGAACAATACCAACATAACTACTCATAATTTCTTTGAGTTCCTTATGGCTTTGTGTGATCAAAACCAATTCCTTTGGTTCTGTTGTACCTAAAACATTCCAATTTGGAATTGCTGTTTTATGGGGTATCTTGTCAATGTTTTTATCAACTACTAAATGAATGCGATGAGCAAAGACCAATGCTTCTAATAAAGAGTTAGAAGCTAGTCGATTAGCACCATGCAAACCAGTTGAAGTACATTCTCCACAAGCATACAAATTACGGATAGAAGTCGCCCCCATTGCTCCTACTTTTATACCGCCACATAAATAATGACAAGCAGGCACTACTGGTATCTTCTCTTTCATCGGGTCAATACCAATACTGACGCATTTATCATAAATAGTAGGAAAGTGCGCATAAAATTTTTCCTTATCTAAATGGCGGCAGTCGAGAAACATGTGCTCTTCTCCTTGTTCCTTCATTTCTTTGTCTATAGCTCTGGCGACAATATCCCGAGGAGCTAAGGAACCTCGTTTATCATATTTTAGCATGAATTCTATCCCTGCCCTATCTTTTAATAATCCGCCAAATCCTCTCACCGCTTCTGATACTAAAAAGGATGGATTTTCGCCCGCAGGATTATATAGAGAAGTGGGATGAAATTGCACAAATTCCATATTCTCTAATCGTCCATTGGCACGATAGACCATGGCAACGCCATCTCCTGTGGCAATGACGGGATTCGTGGTAGATTTATAAACCTGGCCTGCACCACCTGTTGCTAAAACAGTCGTGCGAGCTAATATAGTGGTGACTGTTTTTGATTCTTTGTTAAAAGCATACACCCCGTAACACTCAATGTTAGGCGTTACTCGATTAACAATGTGTCCAAGGTGATGTTGAGTGAGTAGGTCAATTGCATAGTAATCTTCTAAGATGGTTATATTGGACAGGCTCGCTGCATAATCAGATAAAGTTCTTTGTATTTCCCAACCCGTTAAATCTTTATAATGCAGGATTCGTGATTCAGAATGACCACCTTCCTTCCCTAAGTCATAATTACCTTTTGTGTCTTTATCAAAACGAGCGCCCCATTCAATCATTTCTCTTACTCGTTCTGGTCCTTCGTTTATGACAATAGATACAATGTCTCGATTGCATAGACCATCACCAGCATCTAAGGTGTCGTCAATATGCTTTTTATAAGTATCCGTTTCAAAATTCCAAACAGCCGCTACACCTCCTTGTGCATAACGAGTATTGCTCTCTCGTTCTTCCGTTTTAGTTAAAACCAATATTTCTAAATCTGGCCTTTTTGTCGCCATTTTAATCGCAAAGGTTAATCCTCCGATACCTGAACCTATAACTAAGATGTCTGTTTTTATCATGATTTGATTGTTTGATGGTTCATCACACCATCTACGTATTATTACAATCCTGCTTTAGCAGAAATCTCCAACATTCTATTGATACTCTTCACTCCTTGTTCAATCACCCATTCTGGAAGGGTAATTTCTGGCGTTTCATATTTCATACTGATATACAATTTCTCCAGCGTGTTCAATTTCATGTGTGGGCAATCATTACAAGCACAAGCATTATCGGGCGGAGCA
This sequence comes from Saprospiraceae bacterium, assembly GCA_045106885.1. Classification (GTDB taxonomy): domain Bacteria; phylum Bacteroidota; class Bacteroidia; order Chitinophagales; family Saprospiraceae; genus JAFMDF01. Next base: position 4,303 of record JBGCFJ010000795.1, on the reverse strand, counting down.
GGTATGAATAGTTTATCAGGAGAAGATTTAATCATTTGGTGTAGAATCCCAGATTCTGTTGCTACAATGAATTCTTTGTAATCACTTTCTCTTGTATACCGCAGCAGACCACTAGTGGAACCAATGTAATCAGCCATTTCTAAAATGTGAGGCTCGCACTCTGGATGTGCAATAAACGCCGCTTTTGGATGTCGTAATATCAGTTTAGTTATTTTCTCGTGAGAGAAAATTTCGTGTACCATACAGCTCCCATTCCATAAAACCATATTCTCTCTACCTGATTCTTTTTTCAAATATTTACCTAAATTTATATCTGGGGCAAATATAATCGGCTGCTCTTTCGGAAAACTATCAATGATATGCAGGGCATTAGTGGACGTACAGCACACATCTGTTAAAGTCTTCAATTCAGCGGTGCAATTAATATAACTTACCACTTTATGATCGGGATATTTCTCTTTGAATTTTCTGAACAAATGGGGTGGACAGGAATCTGCCAAAGAACAACCTGCCTTTAAATCAGGAAGAATTACCTTCTTGCTAGGAGATAACATTTTGGCAGTTTCCGCCATAAAATGAACTCCTGCGAAAACGATTATATCTGCATCTGTAGAAGCGGCTTCTTGCGATAATCCCAAACTGTCACCGACATAATCTGCTATATCCTGAATATCTCCTTCTTGATAATAATGCGCTAAAATAATGGCGTTCTTTTCTTTTTTTAACTTGTTGATTTCTTCAAATAAATCTAGTGTAGGATCTATTTCAATATCTAAAAAACCTTTTTTAGTTAAATTTTCTTGGGCAATGGTTAATGCACTCATATTAGAATTCATTTAGCAGGTATTAATAATCTATAGCCGTCAAAAGTTAAACTGTTAACTTCGACTTATTGACTAATAACTCATGCTGGTGGATAATAGTTATTGAGAAACTGTCGAATACTATTTAGTGCTTGCACCGCAATGTATTCAATGTTTTGTAATCTGTTTTTTCCTAGTTGTAGCTTTATCGTGTTTGTCTGTTGGTTATTACTGATGGCTACCCAAATAGTCCCACTGGGTCTATCAGGCGTTGCTGCCTCGGAGTCAACAATCCCTGTAATAGCAATTGCGATATTCGTTTGTAAAGTATTTAAAACATTCAATACCATTTCCTTTGCAATTGCCTCACTAGTTGCACCTTGTTCCTTCAGGGTTGCTTGTTTTACCCCAAGTTGCCTTTCTTTGATTTCATTATCAAAAGCAATAATACTCCCTTTGAAGTAAGCGGTGGAATCAGGAACACTAACGATTTTATGGGCTAAAAAGCCACCCGTAGCATCTTCAGCAGTAGCAAGGGTAAGCCCTCTATCTTTTAGCATTTTTACGACGGCTGCCTCTAAGGTTATTTTTCCATAACCATAGATTAATTCAGGGATAAGTCGCTCTATCTCTTTTACTTTTTCTGCTAGTATACTTTCAATAGGTTCTCCATTTTCGGCAATGGCAGACAATCGAATTCGTATCCTTCCTAATTTGGGGAGATATGCTATTTTTATAAAATCAGGAAGTGCTGCGACAAAATCAGCTAGCCGTTCTTCAATGATAGCTTCTCTTTCTCCTACCGTTAAAATCGTTCGATGCGCAATGGGTTTTCCAGAGAAGTAGTTGGCTAATTTTGGTAATACTTCAGATTCCATCAAATATTTCATCTCGGAAGGAACACCGGGCATAGATACCGCTATCTTACCATTGGTTTCAAACCACATGCCAGGAGCTGTACCCATTTTATTAAAGAGAATTTTAGCATTGGAGGGTAAGAAACATTGTGCTTTATGAGCAGGAGTAGTATTTCGTCCTAGTCGTTGGAACATCTCTTGGATTCGCTCCCAAGTAGGTTCGTGAAAAGTTAATGCTGTGCCAAAATAATCAGCGAGCGTCTTTTTTGTAATATCGTCTTTAGTAGGCCCCAAGCCACCAGTTATTAGTACAACATCGGCTTGGGCAAGGGCATTATTTAGTGCATTATTAATCCCAGCTACCGTATCACTCACAGAGTGAATACTGGTTACCTTTGCCCCAATTAGATTCAATTGCTGCCCAATCCAAGCAGAATTGGTATCTATAATTTGGCCAATTAAAATTTCATCGCCTATGGTTACGATATTTACATTCATTTCATTTCGAGTTACGAGAAAATGCGTTAATCAAATTCAGTTCAATATTTCCAATACAGCTTGCAATGATTTTACTTGTTTTCTACCTATGTTTCTGGAGATTAAAAAAATGCCTGCTTTGTGGGATTCGATACCAGCATCACAATAGCAGGCATTTTCAACCACAATCGGTTCTTTATTGTCCTCGAATACATCCAATGCTGCCTTTAATACACAGCTTTCTGTTGTCACTCCACAGATAAAAATTCTAGTTATTTTATTGCTGGTCAAATACTTTTTAAATTCCGTTGTGTAAGGCGTGTAATAGGGTTTATCAAAAACAAAAGCAGTTTTGGTATAGTCCATTAACGCTGGAATAATTTCTATTTCCGCTCCTACTGCACAACTATCCCATTGTAATAATTTCACATAATTACTGGTCGCTGAATTAATAAAACGGGAAAAAGCGATAAGGCGATTGGCTGCCTTAAATTTGTTAATTAAGGCGATGATATTTGGGATAATCGGTCGTACTTTTTCATTTACAAAAGTATTTTGCATATCTACGACTAATAATAAATCGCTCATTTCTTTTGGAATGAAAGAATCGTGTAATCAATTAGTCCTTCTTCAAAACTCGTCTGTAAATTAGTCACCCATTGCGCTCTGCTTGCTTTATCAAGTTGAGTATTCCATTTATTAAACCCGTAAAAGACATCCTTTCCAATGCTTGTCTCGGAAACAAATGATAAATCAATTGATTGGCAATTTCTTTTCACTTCCTCAATTAATCGAAAGTTATTAACTCCTGATTCCCCTGTAGAAAATCTTTCTTCTACGTTTCTTGCTCTACCCAATGGCGTGGCAAAAAAGGTGTTAATGATAAATTTTCCACCTGGTTTCAAGATTCGCTGCGCTTCTTTTGCATAATCCAGAAAAGAAGGAAAATGTTGGGATGCCTCCACAGAGTAAACAATATCAAAAGTGGCGGAATCAAGCCCTGTATCGGCTCCTGAACCTTGCTGAAAAGTAAGTTTATTCCCAGTCAAAGCCATCAAATCTTTATTTACTCTTTTGGCTCGGTCAATCTGTTTTTTGTTTAAATCAATTCCTGTGATAGTGCTTACATTTTCATGCGCACCTAGGATTCCACAACCAACACCTCTCCCACAGCCAACTTCTGCTATGTTAAGGTTACGTGCTGATAAAAATTGATTGTACACAGCTTGATACAATGCTTTTGATGCTTCCTGCCGTTCTTTTAGGGTGACTCTTTTTTCAAGATTAACACCTTTCCAATATCCAAAATTGATAAAATCACCTTGGAAAATAGATTCTGCACCCAAATCGTTTTTGGCATACATATCAATTACAGCTTGCTTATTGTACATGAAATTAAGTTTTAATAAAAAAATGTTATTGTTTGGAATAGAGCGCATCCCCTAGAAAAATGGGATTGATAGAACAAGCTATCAATTAACAAAGCTCCATTCTCTGTTCAAATTAATGCTTAGTAGTTAGTCCAGTTAATACTGTCGGGTAGCCTGTCATACGTAACAGCCAAATAAATTTGGCGATTACGAACTACCCGACACTATTAACTTGAAAGACTACTTAGTTGAAATTAAAATCTGTGGCAACTGATTTAACACATCAATTACCACCGTATTAGTAGGAACATAGTCCACTAAGCGTTTTTTTGATTGATGACCTGCGGCAATTAGAATGCAATCAATCCCCATACTAGTGGCGACTTTGTAATCGCTAATAGTATCTCCGATTAGAACTGTTTGCGCTTTCGGAAGCTGATTGGCTTCCATCAATTGAATTCCTTTTTTTAATTTTCCTGCTGATTTGTAATTATCAACGCCTACTACCACTTGAAAAAAATGAGGAATAGCGAAATGATTCAAAAGGTGCAGTACATCCGTTGTACGAGCTGCCGTCAGAATATATTGATTAAAACCCTTTGTTTGAAATCGTTGTAGTATAGGAATGGCGGCTTCAAACAAGGAACATTCCAATACCTTATCTTCGTAATAGGTGGTAAATTTTTGAATCAAAGCCTCAAAGGATTCTTTCTCCAAGTCAATCCCTATTTTTTTGTAATAATCGGGAATTGGAAAACCATAAGCGGATTTATACCTATCTCTATCTAGTGGTATT
>JBGCFJ010000794.1:0-4326 GCA_045106885.1 Saprospiraceae bacterium | reverse complement strand
GTCCAATTGCCCTATAGCATATTTATGATTTTTAAATGAAGGATATGATTTAGAAATTATAGTTAAACTAAGATTTTCATTAGAATAGAGTATATTTTCAGAAAAATTTTTATTTGAGGTATATATCCCTGTTATTGGAATATTATATTTTGATAGTTTATTGAAATCGATTAATTGAAATGCTCCTCCTTTTTTAGATATATTATCATAAGAAGTTAATTCCATAGAATGTGTATGTTTGATACTATCTGTTGCCATCCCGTATATGCATATTTGAATTTTTGGTCTTGTTCCAGCAAAAGAAGAAAAATTATGTATAAATGCATTTATAAATAGCTGATTGCTTTTTTCTTTAGTTAAATATAGGTTGGATGTAAAATCTAGCTTTTTTGCTTTACTTTTTCAAGGTAATTATTAGTTTGATTTTGAACCTCATTGTAAGTTTTAGTATTTATTTGCTTTTCTATATATGATTGTGTTTTGATTGTTTTATTTTCTTGTTTGTTATTATTTCCAATAATTGAGTTGTTTTTATTGCCTTTTATTGATATGGAATTTTTTGCAGATACTTTTCTTTTTGTTGCCTCCTTTTTTTCTATAGTACTGATTGTTTCTTTTCTAAATTCTTCAAGTTTTTCTAAACTTCTTGCCCTTAACTCAATATCTGATATTACTGTATCTTGACATAAAATAGAATAATAAGTACAGTAAAATATTCGACCTAATTTGAATTCATAAGCTTTATCAATTAATTGAGGAAAATTATTGCTCACTTTTTCTACTACTTTTTTGGTAGATACTGTATAATTTTTTGCTATAGGGGAATTTATACTAGCATTGATTTCAGTATCTAGTATTTTTTTTATTTCTCCGCTGATTTTACCTCCAATATTCCAATCGTATAAGTCATCTTTTAATGTTCTAGTGACGGTTGAATCAACTGATATTTTTTCATCAAGTAAATTCTTCATGGGACAATCGCAAATTCTTTCGTTTTCTTTTATTGTATTTTTTTCTTGACTAGGTTTACAGCTAATGAATAATATTGTAAGAATTAATAGATAGAAATACGATGTGTTTTTAATCATATACTTTTTATATTTATTTGACTTGATTTGTTTTAGAAAATAATAAAATACCAAAATAAGTATATTTTTAAAAACCAACAAATACTTTATAATGATAAGTATTTATATTGTGTTAAACAATTTGTTAAAATTTCCACTCCTCCCCCAAGCCCTCAATCTCCTCCTGCTTATAAAATTGCTTCGTAAAAACCCGTTTTTTCTGTCGGTCTAGTATCAATTTAGCAATTGCTACATTTGCGGCGATGTCTGAGGAGGGCATTAGAGCGTCTCTAACGAGCTTTTCTGAAATATCGAGTCGGTATAAGGAAGAGAGTAAAAAGTCTAAGTTATGCTCAATATAATAAGCCACCTGCGATTCTAGGAGTTGCAATAACCTTTCCTCTGTGAGGGTTTCTTTTTCTAATTTTTCCATGCCGAAATCTCGGGCGATGAGTTTGGCCGTTTCTTTGGTTTCTTTTTTCATAAAGTTATTTTAACAATCGTTAAAGAAATAAGTAATGATAAATGATGAAATATGAACGATGAATTCGTTGAACTTGAAAATTCTATCTTGATGAACGAATGTCTTTTCAATAGTTTAAAGTTAACTTACTTATAGAAAACAAAAAAGCCTTGGCGAATAGTTCACCAAGACTTTTTTGAATGTTCGACGAATTCATCATTTATCGTTCATCGTTAATTAGAACCTTGCTTCATTTTCTCTTTGGCTCGGTTCGCTCGTTGCATTGGATTCTCCCCTGCTGTTTGACCTCTGCCGAATCTGCGAGATTTGAATAATTCAAATTGACTTTGTTCTTGTCTTGGTGGGAAATAATTATTTCCTGTATCAGTGTCTGCTGTTTCCAAATATGGGTCTAGCATAATTTCTTTGACTTCCTTATCCATCACAAAAACTTTGCTAACAGATTCTTGGTCCATGCGCCAAATTTCTGCTGGGATTTTTTGGACTTCTTTTGTGCCATCTGTAAATTCAAATTGTACGATGATTGGCATTGGCATACCACCTACATTTGTAAAGTTGATTTCGTAGTAATTTTTACCAGCTGTCAAAAGTGCTTTTTCTTTGTCTGATAATTTACTTAAATATTTTTGGTAATCTTCTTTGTCAAGAACGCTTACTTTTAGCGGGTCATATTCTGTGTAGAAATCTCTAATGCTCGTATCAATTTCATCTTGAGTTTTAGCAATCTCTTTTTCATTTCTGATGCTACCAATTCTTCTTGGACTATTTTCTCTTGCTTTCATTGCTATCATATTTTCAACTTCAGGATTTTTAGAATCCAATTTGAAGTACTCGACATTTTCGATAGCGATGTCCACATTGTCTGTCGTATAAAACCAACCTCTCCAAAACCAATCTAAATCTGTTCCAGACGCATCTTCCATTGTTCGGAATAAATCTGCTGGAGATGGATGTTTGAATGCCCAGCGTTGCGAATAAGTTTTGAAGGCATGGTCAAATAAATCTCTGCCCAAAATAGTTTCTCTTAAAATATTTAATCCTGCGGCAGGTTTGCCATACGCATTATTTCCAAATTGGAAAATAGATTCGGAGTTACTCATGATGGGAGAAATTTTATTTTTATCTCCACCCATGTATGAAACCATTGACTTGGCTGGACCTCGTCGAGAAGGGTAGTCTCGCTCCCATTGTTCTTGTGCTAAATATTGAACGAAAGAATTTAAACCTTCATCCATCCATGTCCATTGTCTTTCATCAGAGTTCACAATCATTGGAAAATAATTATGTCCAACCTCATGAATTATAACGCCGATGTGTCCATACTTCATTCTGGAAGTATAAGTATCATCATCATTACAACGACCATAGTTAAAGCAAATCATTGGATACTCCATGCCCATACTTCCATCAATTGACCAAGCCACAGGATAAGGATAATCGAAGGTATAATGAGAATACCATTTCAAAGTATGCGCTACAGCTTTGGTTGAATATTTGCTCCATAAGCAATCTCCTTCTTTTACCCACATTGACATCGCCATCGCTGTCGTTCCGTTGCTCTGAGGCACGCCTAATGCGTCCCAGATAAATCTTCTAGAAGTTGCAAAAGCAAAGTCTCTTACATTGTCTGCTTTGAATTTCCAAGTCTTCTTTTTATCAGACTTTCCTTTCATTCTATCATTCGCTTCTTCTAAGGTAGCAATGATGACTGGGTCAATAGAAGCCTTCTTAGCCGATTCTAGGCGGTTTCTTTGTTCCTTTGATAAAACATCTTTTGTGTTCTGTAGCTCTCCTGTAGCCGCCACTAAATGGTCTGCTGGTACTTTTATCTCTACTTCATAATTACCAAAGGCTAAAGCGAACTCTCCTCGTCCTAAAAACTGTTTGTTCTGCCATCCTTCTTTATCATCGTAGACACACATTCTAGGAAAGTATTGAGCAATGACATAAACGTTATTGCCATCTTCAGCGAAGTGTTCGTAGCCAGAACGACCACCAATCTCTTGTGTATTATTGATATTATACCACCACTTTATTTTGAAAGTATAGCTACCCTTTGATGCTAAAGGCTGTGCTAAATCAATTCTCATCATGGTTCTATTGACCGTATAATTTAAGGTTTTTCCATTTGCATCTTGAACATAATCTAATTTAATACCGCCATCAAATGTTGGTGTCAGTCCCGCTATTTGACGCATATTCATTTTATCTCGGATAGAATTTGGACGAGTTTTATAGGTGTCAGAATCCTTCGCTCGCATGTTTTGGTCCAACTGTAACCATAGATATTCTAACTTATCTGGAGAATTATTCGTGTAAGTAATCGTCTCTTCTCCGTACAATCTTTGTGTATCATCGTCGATTTCTATCTTCATTTTATAGTCTGCTTGTTGCTGCCAATAAGCATGACCAGGCGCTCCTGCCGCATTTCGATAGACGTTTGGAGTTGGTAATTCTTGTCCTAACTGTCGGAATTTATTCTCGTTTGTATTCTTCTGAGCGTAGAGAAACACGCTGACCAATGCTAGAGAAAGTACTAATCCTAGCCGCTTCATTGAAATTCTAGTGAGCATTCTTACTGAAAATTTATGGTTGATTAATTAAAAATATGTGCCTCAAAGTTAAATAATAATTCTGTAGAGAATTTGTATTTAGTATTTTATGTATACTTCTTGTAGAACATTGCATTCAATAATCTAGGAAATAAGGCTTAAAAGAGGAGTAAACGGATCGTTGATAACTAGTTCCCCGTAGAACATTGTATTCAATAATCTA
>JBGCFJ010000793.1:0-6321 GCA_045106885.1 Saprospiraceae bacterium | reverse complement strand
ATAAGGTTCCACCGTTGCCCTAGCATTTCCACCTTGTTCATTTCCACTAATACCACCACCAATCGCTGAATGGTCATAAAAATATTCTTTGGAAGGACTTTCTACGCCATTCAATCGGGTAAAAGAAACACCACCTGGGTTATTTTCTACATCCAGCATCATAATGTGGATTTCTCCACCTCTCATCTCTAATTTATAGTTAATACGCAGGTCTACGGTTGCTTCGACTATATTTCCTTGGCCATCTTTTCCATCCCAAATAAGCTCATTTGTTCCTGCTTCTACTCTTCTAAAATAGGTTCTATCTATCGCATCATCAAAAACACCATTTTCATTAAAGTCTAAAGCGATTTTTGCCGTTCCACTAGTACTTACTGCAAAATTAATAACACCACCTTTTCCTTCCTCTGTTACATTGTCTAAGCTGCAAATACTATTACTTTGTTGAACCCCTTTGAACACGACGTTTTCAAATTTAGGGCCTGCTTCTACTAATGTTCGATATAACCAAGTCGTATGTGTATTATAAGTTTTAATATCGGTCACCATTGCCTCTGAAGGCATATTGGGGTCTGGTGGATTAAAGAATATTTTATTATTGATTAAATTGCCTTCATCTTGTGATTGCGGTTCATATAAATACTTGTTGCCTACGGTCCATTTTTCGGTCAAGCCAGAACGATTATAATCTGATTGTTCGGCAGATTCATAACAAGGAGAACCGTCAGGCTGAGCTAATCCTACAGAATTGGAAAAAATAGGGAATCCCCAAGGGTCTGTATCTTTAAAATCAATTCGGTATTGAAATCCATCTTTAGTTAAAATAAAGAAAGAAGGAGACGTCATAATATCATTTCCATTTTGAATAGAAATATATTCATTGGAATAAACTCGACCTTCCAACATTGTACCATCCATATTAGCCGCACCTCCTTGTGATACAGTAATGTCCCAAGCTAAGACAACTCGCTGGTCTACAGGTTGGTCAAAACGATTCCAAGAAGCATTATTCATCAAATTGTCAAAGGAAGCGGTACTATAGGTTGGATATTCGAATTTTACCGTCCAAATACCACTTTCGCCATTAGATACATTTACAATAGCAGGAATATATCCAGTACCATTTGTTGTTCCTCCACCCGTAGGCCCAGCTAATTCCTCCACATCATTATTAATAAATCCTACACCATCTGAACCATTGAATACATAAAATAAGGTACCATCGGGTCTATAAACTGAAATGAAACCACTAGAAATACCAATATGACTAGTGCCAATATTAATCGTCTCTCCTTCAGCTACATAAACTTTTAATTGTTGACTCTGCTCTGCATTAAAAAACAAGCGATAACCAGGATAGTCTCTAAAATCTTTAGAACCTTCTGCTTGTATCTTGCCTAAACTACCAATTAGCAAAGCTGCTACTAAGCCCCACTTAATCAAATTGAATAGTAAAAATTGTCTTTTCATAGTTAATATTAGATTTGGTCATTAGGCAATAGTTGCCTAAGTCATGCTAGTGACGCCGTCTTAGATTCGGAAAAGTTGTTTTGGTATATTGGATAAATTGCAAAGTAGTATTGACTTTCAGCTATTTATTTGCTTTGGTCACTTATTTTATCCAGAGAAGGTTAAAAGAAATGGTAAGTAATCTTAGAATTGAGTTATTGATGTCGTGTAATAAGTTGTTAGGGAGCAGGGAATAAATAAGCTGCCAGTAAATGTGGTTTTAGTTTGTTCTTATACAAGGCGGAAAAAACGGAGTTATATCATCGCATAATGAGTATTTTTCCAACGCAGTAGAAGGGCAAAATAAAACCGCAAAATTAGTAGGTTATATTTTTCCTGTTTCCTTATATATTCATAATAAACAAATATGATACCAATTAAAAATTTTTGTAATTTAAATAAATAAAGAAGGCACAAAAAAAGGGAACAAACCGAAGTTTGTCCCCTAATGTCTTTTATCTACCCCCCGATGATAAAAGACACTGCAATATACAAGCATTCGTCTTTTATTATTGCCTTATTTAAAAATTAATGTGACGCCTGCTATTTTTTTTGATATGCAATGATTTATTGATGTGTTTGTGTGAATAGGTTAGAATTTATGCGAAAAGCTTAGTTTTGTTACTGCTCACTAAATCCTCTTTTTAAATACCCTCTAATTTGTGACATAAATGCGGACGCTAAAATTTTGACTATTTTGACTGTATTTTGTATTTTGAAGTGAATGCTTTCTTCAATTTTTCTAATTTAAAGGCATTGAATAATTTGCGAGGCTTGCCTTATTTCCCCTTGAAATTTGCTGAATAAATCTGTTTTTTGATAAAAAAACTACATTTTTAGTCACTTTAAAAAGTGTGACATAGTATTGTCCATTTGTATATAATATAGTGGTTTAGTAGCCTTGTTTTTTGATGCTTTTATTTACAGAAACCTAATGGATTCGGTAGTTCTTAGCTAATTTTTTTTTCAATAGCAATGGCAAATAAAAAAAGCCCTAATGCATACACATCAGGGCTTTTTTTATTTTTGGTGCCTATTAGGAAACTTCTACTTTAGGTTCCTTTGGCTTCTTACCAACAGATAAAATATCATCGTCTACTAATACTCTACCACAGTGCTCACAAGCGATGATTTTTTTACGATTCCCAATTTCCATCTGTAATTGAGGTGGAATCTTATTGAAACATCCGCCACAAGAATCTCTTGCTACGGTCACTACACCTAATCTGTTTCTGTACGTAGCACGTACTCTATCATAAGCTTTTAATAAACGATCTTCAATTTTCTTACGAATTCTTTCAGATTTTCGTTTTAACTTTTCTTCTGTTAGAATTGTCTTTTCTTGAATTTTTTCTAATTCTACTTTCTTAATCTCTAAATCTTTTTCTTTACCCTCAAACCTTGCTTGTGCTGCTTTTAAGGTTTCTTCTTTTGCCTCCAAAGTCTTTTTGGTTTCTCTAATTTTCTTTTCAGAAAGTTGAATCTCTAACTTTTGAAGTTCTAATTCTTTAGACAAGGCATCGAATTCCCGATTATTTTTCACATTGTCCATTTGTCGATTATACTTCTCAATCAATGAGTTTGACTCTGCAATATTAGATTCGTGTTTACCAATTTCAAAGTTTACACCATCAATATCTTTCATCAAACGATTGACTCTGGTACCTAAACCAGCAATCTCGTCCTCTAAATCTTTAACTTCCATAGGCAACTCTCCTTTTAGGATTTCAATGCCACCAATATCAGAATCTACCAATTGCAATTCGTATAATTGCTTTAATTTTTCAGGTACCGTTAATTCTTTTGCCATGATTATATATGAGTTTGTGGGAATTAAGTATAAAGTTATTGGAAGTAATTAGGTATATCATTGCCTTACTTTAAGTAAGGAAAACACCTAAAACTATATTAATCAACAATTTATATATAAGTTTAAAAATAATAACTAACTGGATTAGTATTTACTTTTGTGCAATGAGCCGCAAAATTACTAAATTTTTGCGTTAAAACCTCATGTAAAAGATTAATAGTGAATTGTTCACTTTCATAATGTCCTACATCGGCAATAATAATTTTATTATCTGCATCAAAAAACTCGTGGTATTTATAATCTGCGGTAATAAAAATATCCGCTTGTTGTCGAATAGCTTGTTTTAATAAGAAGCCACCTGCACCACCGCAAAAAGCTACTTTTTTAATATTCTTGCCACTAAGCGCAGTATGTTTTATGCAAGTTACCTGTAGCTTTTCTTTTAAATATTTGAGGAAAGTTTTTTCTTTCATGGATTTTGGCAATGTTCCAATCATTCCAGACCCAATTCGTATATTGGTATTTTCTATGGAAATAATATCATAGTTGACTTCGTGATTGGCTTCATATTTAGTTAAAATAGCTTGTATCTTTCCCTGGATAGCTATGGGGAATGCGACTTCTAACTTTAGGGTTGCCTTGCCTTGTCCGTCTTTTGTTCCTACTCCCAAAGTAGCATAACTTAATTGGGTTTGTCTGTTAATTGCGCCGCCGCCAACTTCAAATAAATCATTTCGCAAATCGTTGAGAATTGCTTCTTCAGCGAAGGCGTATAATTTTTTTAATTTTTTCTTTGGGGCTAAAATTCTAGTATTTATTAATCCCAGTTGTTCCGCAATTCTAGTGTTTACGCCTTGATACAACATGTTATCCAAATTCGTATGAATGGCATAAATAGCTATATCGTGCTTTATCGCCTTAATCACGACTCGCTCCACATAGTTCTTTCCATTAAATCGCTTTAATCCCTTAAATACTATTGGATGATGTGCTATAATTAGGTTGCAATTTTGAGCAATAGCTTCTTCAATCACGGCTTCTGTTGTATCTAAACAACATAATACATTGGTCACTTCGGTGGAAGCATTCCCAACAATCAATCCCGCATTATCATAAGATTCTTGGTAAACGGGTGGAGCAATACTTTCTAAAAACTGTAAAACGGTTTTAATCTTCATTTTTAATTAACTGGAGGTGTTGTCGGTTATCAGTTGTCGGTTTTCGCTTTGTGTATGCCTGATATAGGTTGACAAAAATTAGTACATTGAACAGATAACGGTCAACCGAGCACTGTTTATTAATTCGTTTCAAATAATTTGGCTAAATCACTTTTTCTAAAAGCTACTAGAATCCAAGTTAATAGGACCACAGTAACTATGGTAACTGAACTAAAAAAGAAATGTAATACTTTGAAAAAATTGATACTATTAACGTCGTAAGCCATATCTCTTACACCAGATTTGCTGACCATGTAAAGTCCTTTAAAATAGACAATTAGATAAGCAAAACCTAGAATTAATAAGGCACCAAAAAGAAATGCGATGCCTTTATTTTTCCATGACCCTGGTGTAAATATCAATAAACAAGTAAAAAAGAGTAAAGGAGCAATGAATGTCTCATCTATAGTAATAAGAAACCCTTGATAGTCATACTGAGCTTGTAGATTTCGGCGCTTAGCTTCTTCCGTAATTGCTGTTAAAACCTGCTTTGATTGAAATAGTACACCGATGGTATTATAATCAAAATCTGTTGCTGCTCCTTTTGGTTTACTTTTAAAATAAGCATCGGTTATTTGCCCATTTAGTGCGGAAATTGTAAAAGCTTCGAATGCAGGATAATAGACCTTTTGTATGGTCGAATTAAGCGACAAAATCGAAAGCGTCATAAAAAGTACGACTAAAGGCAAAAATTTATTTAAAATTAAACTTCTTAAATTCATTAACTGAGAAGATTGGGAGTTATTACTTCGTTTTATCAGAGGTTATTAGAAATTATTTTGTTCTCGACTAAATGATTAAACGGCCACCTTTTCTTTCTTATAATTCTTTAAAGCCCAATCTGCCCAAATTAACATGAGCAAAATAGTTATAATAGAATATAAGTATAATCCTCCTTGAATGTGCATGAAATCAAAAGCCTCTGGCCAATATTTTTGGGTTAAATATAGCCCTGCGATTCTAAAAACATTCAATAAAGATAAAACAATAAATCCAGCTAATAAACCAGGCCATTTAAATTTGAATGGTAAAGGGAAAACTAAAATAGCTGCTAAAAATAAAGCAGTAGCTTCTAGTCCGTCACATCCACCTGCTATCTTTACCGTCGCTCCTGACCCAGAAATGACTTCATTTGCTACACTAACTGAATGACCAAATAGATTTAATAAGGCACCGCCTGCTATGGCTTGTATTGCAAGAATAGGCGCTTTTAGATTCGCTTCAAACCAAGTGGAATAATAAATCGCATAGAAAACTAAAATACAAGCCAAAAAACCTGCAATAAACTTAAATACAGGAGACTTCTCCTGCCAATATTTTGAAAAAAAAGAAGTTGATTTTGATTGTTTGGACTGCTGTTTAGTGGTCTTTTTTTTTAATCCTTTTTTTGCCATTTTATTGGAATATTAATTTGTTAGGTAGTGGATTAAGGATTTACGTAATATATGGCTAAAAGTTAATTTATACAAAAGAAATTATAGTTCTCGTTATTAACATGGATGATAGACATCACGGATATTGAATATCACGGATAGGGCATCACGAATGTAACACGACTCTTTGAGCTGTGAAAGTAATACGGATATTCAGCATTACGGACGTAAGATGGCTATGCTTGTCCGTATAGCGGTAGAAATTATTGACTACCCGTCTAAGCTTGGACATTTTCGACAACAGCGAATCTATATTCGCTGCTCCAAGCGTCGGAAAATATAGATTTTCCGTTGTCTGTCCTAAACTTGAGTGTTCAACTTTGAGGCCACTGCAAGAAGTCAAAAATCGAAA
>JBGCFJ010000792.1:0-4110 GCA_045106885.1 Saprospiraceae bacterium | reverse complement strand
AAGGCTTTTTTAAGGGTTCTTAGAAGATGAGCTTGCACCGCAAGTGAACCGCAAAGCGGATGGGATGCTAAAAGAACAATGCCTGCCCCGATTCATCGGGGTAATATGGCTCAATTTATTCCTGCGTCGTCACTAACAGTAGTGGGTGATTTTAATTTCACTATTTCATCGTTGGTTGTTTAGTTTTTCTGACTTGCTTAATGCACTATAAAATTACATCTAACCATAGAAGTAATCCATTTAATTCCCTTCAATTGGAAAAAATACGGGTTGAACTGTATATTATTGTGTTTTAAAGGAGCGATTGTCCCCTAGGATATTAATTTTAAGGAAATTTTAAAATACTTTCAATAGTACATATTCGTCTTAAAAGCGTTTATAGTATAAACAGATTGGATGAATACCTTCCAATTCAATGCTCACAAAATTTAAACAGATGTCTATATTTCAGCGATTTATTCTTTTTTTGTTAAGTGCTTTGCCTTTCCTGACTGTTTCTGCGCAAGATGCGCCAGCAGCCAATAATATTGAGTGGAGTGCGGCTTATAGTGAACCGCCTAAGAGTTTCTTAACCAAAATTATCCATACGGATAAAACTGGTTTTTATGGCTTGCGCGTCAAAGGTGTGGAAGGGCAGACCAATAAACCTACGGTCTATGTAGAGCATTACCTCAAAGAAGGGATGCAACTAAAATCTACCAAAACTTTGGATTTAAAATTTAAGGGAAAAACCAGAGATTTTGAAGATGTGATTATGATGAAAGGAAAAAATATGTATTTCCTGACTTCTTTTAATAATCAGGCCAAAAAGAAAAATTATTTGTTTGCACAGGCGGTTGATGTCTCAACGATGCGAGCAGACAGGTCTTTAATGAAGCTTGCCGAAGTCCCTACTAAGAATATTTATCAAGAAGGTGGTTTTAATAACCACATTTCTAAAGATACTTCCAAAGTATTGATTTATGCTGCTTTGCCTAAAAAGAAAAAACAACCAGAACGGTTTTCCCTACAAGTTTTTGACCAAAATTTCAATTCGCTTTGGGCTAAAGAAATATCTCTTCCTTTTGATGATGACCGATTTCAAGTAGAAGAATATCGAGTGGATAATCAGGGAAATGTCTATATGTTGGGCGTTGTTTACCAAGATAAATCTAAATTCCGACGGGGCGGTCAACCAACCTATCAATATATGTTATACACTTATCGCAATAATGGCGAAGATGTGGAAGAATATAAAGTTGATTTAGGAGACAAATTTATTACTGATTTGACTTATCGAGTCGCTCGAAATGGAGATTTGGTCTTTTCTGGATTTTATTCTGAAAAAGGGACTTATAGTGTGAAGGGCACTTATTTTTTCAAATTAAATCCAACGACTAAAGAGATTACGAATAAGAATTTAAAGGCTTTTGATTTTAAATTTTTAACAGAATATTTATCTGATAAAAAGAGAGATAAGGCTAAAAAAGCGAGTAGAAATGGTGATAGAAAAGGCGCACCAGAATTATACCAATATGCTTTAGATGAGTTGATTTTAAGAAGTGATGGGGGGGCGGTCTTAATTGCCGAACAGTATTTTGTGGAACAAGATTATGATTATGATAGGTATGGCTATGGTCGATATGGTCGATTCGGACGTTCAAGGTTTAATAGTCCCTTTAATAATCCTTATGGTTTTAATAATTATCGAGAAGAGATTTATACGTATAATTATAATGATATTATCGTGGTCAATATCAAACCAACAGGGGAAATAGAATGGACGGCTAGAATTCCTAAACATCAGGAAACAACCAACGATGGTGGCTATTTTTCTTCTTACGCCATGTCTGTGGTGCGAGATAAATTCCATTTTGTTTTCAATGATAATCCGAAAAACTATGACCCGAATGACAAAAGCAATCGACTGTATAATTATAATGGTAGAAATGCTGTCATTTCTCTAGCAACTATTGATAAAAATGGACAAGTGGATATGCAACCTATTTTTGATAATCGGCAGGCAGGCATTACAACTCGTCCTAAGATTTGTAAGCAGATTGGACGGAATGAAATGCTGATTTATGGCGAGCGTGGGCGGAAGTATCGGTTTGGGAGTTTGAAGCTGTGATTTTTATTGAGACGTATATAGAAATTTAAATAGGGCTTTATTCAATAAAGGTACAAACGTCTTTTAGGCTTCCAGCTTGAGTAATAATATTTGTGATTTTGTAGACTGAGTAGCAAAATTCAAACAAATAAATAAATACTGCTCAGGCTGGAAGCCTAAGCTACCTTTAAAAGACGCTTATTTTTTCATAATAATTGGAGATTACCCCAAACTTTTAGTTATCTCATTTTCCGAATAGCGAATACTAAAAGCATAAGTACTCAAATCAGCCATTAGTTCCGCAAATTCCGCTCCATTCCGCCAAATAATATGTAATTCGTTAGCAGTAGTTTCAACGAATTCAACACTACCAGAAAAAGCAATGGAAGTATTCCGCAACCGAATCATTTCCAATTGTTGTTGTACCACCTTTGTTGCTAGTCCAGCTTTAATGTCTGCCAAAGACAAAGTTGTTCGATTAATTTCTTTATGTCCACCGACTCCAGCTTTATCTGCTGCTGCATGGTCATTTTTTCCTGCAAAAAGGTCTAAATACCAAATTTGTGGAATGCCTGGCATAAATAATTGAATGGCTCTTGCCAATAATAATTGCTGTTCATTTTCGCCCAATGCACTAAAATAAGTCGCATTGACTTGGTAATAGGAGATTTTTTTGCCACTTGGTCCATATAGATTTTTAACTCGTCCGCCTCTTGCTAGAATTAAAGCAATCAGCTCTTCTATTTCTTCATCAGCTAATAAGCCTTTTTGGTAAACCCCGTCTACTTCCTTGCCCTTTAAATCCAGTACAGGAATGCCATCGTGACAGCCCAACATGTTCACCGTTTTGAATCCTTTTGCTATCATTTCCTTTGCCCAAGTTAATAACGCTTGATTCGTCCCTTTTTCGATAGTGTGGAGGACTAATCCCGGTAAGAAAAAATCATAAATTACATAGCCTTCTTTCGCTACTTCATCGTGCAAATGTAGGCCATATTCGGCATGAATTTCTGGTAGTAATAATAAATTATTGGCTTTGGCAATCTCCTTAATTCGAGCCAAATAGTCCCAAGTACCAGGTTTATTAAAAAAGTTAGATTGTCCCACCTCTTTGTGCAAATAAGCAAAAGCGTCTAGTCGAAGAATTTCCCCTCCATAATCCGCTACTTTTGCTAATACTTCCTCGTAAAATTTCCAAACCAAAGGAGATTTAGCATTGACATCCATTTGACCTAGGTAAGTCCGTTTTTGATTGGCTATTTTTAAGGCCTCTTTTTTAAAAGCGGCTAAATGACCAAAATCAAGGTCTTGAAAAGTTTGATTTTTGGCAATTGCGGTATTTATTTTTTCGCAAATTTGTAAGGCTGCAGATTGACTTAAAGCCGTAATCGGCAATAAATCTGCTGGTTCAATTGCCTGATAGGTAATTTTTTGATAAAAAGTATTCCAATAAGGTCTTTCTGTGCCATCGGGGAATAAGACTTTCAAGATAGGCAACCCCGATTTCCGCATAAATAATTGGTCCAAATATTGCTTTTGGGGTACGATAATCCCCGCTTCGTTTAGCGCTCCTTTCCCTTCCCAGAATTGGTTCCAATTAATAAAGAAGTCAATAAATTCAGATTGCTCCCCCTTTTCCAAAATATCTTTGAATTGTGGAGAAGCGACTGACAAATGATTAAGAACAATGTCAAATTTCAATTTCACTCCTAATTCATGTAATGCTTCCAAGTCTGCTTTAGTTACCAATTCTTTATTAAGGTCATAATCAATAACCGAAAAACCTCTATCTAAATCACTATTAAAAAAAGTAGGTAATACATAAAACAAGGAAAAAGTATCTTTCAATGCTGGCATTTGTAGCATTGTAAGGATGTCTTTCAGTTGCGTGCCAATGCTATCAGGGTAAGCGTTTAACATGACGCCGTTGCTTAATTGAGTTGGATTTGATGCTGCCATATTTTTAGTAGGATAAAAGGTTTGCGCTTTTAAGTGATTGGTTTAGTAAAAATAAGAAACTA
>JBGCFJ010000791.1:0-1954 GCA_045106885.1 Saprospiraceae bacterium | reverse complement strand
GGGGTATTGTGCGGCAAATAAATAATCTAGACCCCGATAAAAGGAAGTTTTATATTGTTCTTGCCCCGTTGCAATGATTATTTTTGCCAAAAATTCCATGGGTAGCGTAGTGGCATTATTGTCCAAACTATTAGCTAGTCCCTCTCCTTTCGCTGGTATATCACTTTTTGTCAATGGCAGTTGGGCGAGGTTTGTATTTTTTGGCCAACCTCCTTGCTGAGATTGGTGTTGGAGGACACTATTAGCCAATGCTTTAGCATCATTTGAGGCAAACCAAGCTTCCTCCTGCCCTAAGATATCCGATGACCATACCTGATTCACCTTTTCATTAGAAGATAAAGAAGCCTCTGTTTTTAAGGAAACACAAGAAGAATATAAAAAGATAACTAGAACAAATATGCTCAGTAGCTTAAAAGAAAGTGTATTCAAATCTAATTTTTTTATTAGTAACGAGGAGATAATAAATATACATTCTTGGGTAGATTATTTTTTTCTTAGTTTTCTCTTGAAAGAGGGAGTATTGTTGATACTATGACCGATTTCAAGAGATGAACGTAGTGAACCGTACAGCGGATGGGTTGGCAAGGAAAAAAGAAGCAGCCAAGAGTGTACATTTATTATTTGTCGTTACTTAACTTATTTTGTAACGGACTAGGAGTCAGGTGACAGGAGACAGAATATTCTGCATAACTGAAAGTAGAATTCCCTTAAATCGAAGCCGAAATAGTTCTCTTTTTACGAAATTCCACCTGACCCCTGACCCCTGATTTCTGACTCCTAGTTACCTTATTTCTCTTGTAAAAGAACAATTATTTTTTGCCATATTTTTTCATCTACATACATTCCATCTTTTTTATTAAGGGCTTCCTTTTTTGAACTTTGTTCACCAGGGTAATATATTTTATCGTCAGGATATATAGTTTCAGCATTACGGGTGTATTGAATGATTTCATCAACCAATTTCTCTTGTAGTGTTGTATCATTAAAAATCTTAGGATAAATACAAAGGAAGATTTGAGAAATACCCGTTTCATATTCTTTTTGACTTATCCGGGAAGTGGAATTTCCTGCTGATAAAAGGGTAGCGAGCATATCCAAAATCATAGAAAGTGCTGAACCTTTCCAATACCCTATTGGTAAGGCACGCTCAGAAATCATAATTTTCTTAGGGTCTTTAGTTAAATTATTAGCTTCGTCCCAGCCACCAACAAAAGGGAGTGGTTCGTCTTTTAGTTGATAACTGTCCATTTTCCCAAAAGAAAATTGAGAAAGGGCCATATCTAAAAGAATGTGTCCTTCTTTCCGTGGTATGGATACAATTAATGGGTTATTACCAATTCTATTTTCTTTGGCACCCCATGGCGGCATATTAGCAATAGTATTGGTGAAAAAAATAGCAATACAACCTGCTTCTGCGGCCATTTTGCCATAAGTACCACCTCGCATCCAATGGTTCGTATTGCGTAAAGCCACCAATCCCATGCCTTGTGCTTTCGCTAATTGGATAGCTCTTTGAGTACATTTTACAGCATTTATTACCCCTGGTCCGAAGTTGCCATCCCAACGCTCTATATTTCCAATTGTTTCTACCTGTTCTGCTTCCGCTTGAATATCTACCCAACCATTTTTTACATAGTTGATAAATGGAGGCACTCGATTGATTCCATGAGAATTTACACCTGCTAACGTACTTTCCGAATGTATTCTAGCTAACAATACTGCTTTTTCCTTTGTGAAATGGTGTTTCAAAAATAGTTTTTTGAGCACTTCTTGCATTTCTTTTAAGGCAATTCGTTTCATTGTACTTGCTCGTTTTATTAAATTTTATGGTTCTCTGACAAATCCAGTGTAAAATCAGTTCGTCCGATGACTAGCGTCGTCGGATGAGCTGATTTTACCCATCCGACGACGTAGTCATCGAGCGAGTAAAATCTTATTCCACGGGATTTGTTAG